>NZ_JBEUTW010000591.1:0-4079 GCF_040492675.1 Bacillus sp. AP50 | reverse complement strand
TCCCTATATAATGACATTTTTTCCCTTACTTCGACATAAATCAAATGGTACAGTTTATAGGACAAATATAGAACCCACTTGTAGACATTATGTTGTATGAAAAATTGAATCGAAACATGAGTTACTAGTTAGGAGGCGAAATATATTTTAACTATTTTTCAAATAGTACTTAAGGGTAGAGTGCTAAACGTTTGAAAATAGCTGGTAAATGCTTCTATGGGATGGAGGTTGTCATTTGAAAGAAAAAGATAAACTTAAGGTGAATAGGAACAACGTTAATTTTTCTAAGGATATAATATATCAAATTGTAACGGACAGATTCCATAATGGATGTCCATCATATAATCCTAAAGGGGGATTATATGATGAATCTAGGGAAAATAAAAAGAAATACTTTGGTGGAGATTGGATAGGGATTATTGAGAAATTAAATACAAACTATTTTACTGAACTAGGTGTGACGTCATTATGGATATCTCAACCGGTAGAAAACATCTTTACTCCAATAAATGATTTGGTAGGAAGTACTTCATATCATGGCTACTGGGCTCGTGATTTTAAAAGAACAAATCCTTTTTTTGGGACATTTGAAGACTTTCAAACCTTAATAACAACCGCTCATGCAAAAGATATAAAAATTATTATGGATTTTGCACCTAATCACACTTCGCCTGCATTACATGATGATGCGACCTATGCTGAAAATGGTAGATTATATGATAATGGATTGTTACTTGGTGGATACGATAATGATTACAATCATTATTTTCATCATAATGGTGGGACGGATTTTGAAGAATATGAAGACGGAGTTTATCGTAATTTATTTGATCTTGCAGATCTAAATCACCAAAATATAGCTATTGATTTGTATTTTAAAGAAGCTATTAAACTATGGCTAGACCAAGGGATAGATGGTATACGAGTTGACGCAGTAGTTCATTTTGCAAATAATAGTGGTATGAGTTTATTAGACTTTAGTTTTGCTCATAAAGTGCGTGAAGTTTTTCGAGATGGAATGGATTCCATGCATGGGTTACACAAAATGATTGAAGAAACATATCAAATTTATAATGATGTAAATAATCTTGTTACTTTTATTGATAATCATGATATGGACCGTTTTCACATTAATGGACAAAGTAAACGTAGAATAGAACAATCATTAGCATTCTTGTTAACTTCAAGGGGAATACCTTCTGTATACTATGGTACAGAGCAGTATATGGTTGGAAATGGAGATCCGAACAATCGTGGTCAAATGGAATCTTTTGATGTGAATACAGATAACTTTAAGATAATACAATCTTTATCTTCGCTTCGTAGTTTAAATTATGCACTTCCATATGGAAATACCAAAGAAAGATATATAACGGATGATATTTATGTATATGAAAGGTACTTTGGAAGTGATGTGGTATTAATAGCATTGAATCGAAATTTAACAGAAGGATATGAAATAAAAGGTGTTAAAACAATTCTTCCTTCTAGAAAGTATAAGGACATATTGGATGGCCTTTTAGATGGTGAAGCAATTAGAGTTGAAAATAATAATATAGATTCATTATGGCTTGGACCTGGGTCAGTACATGTTTGGCACCATAAAGGAGTAAATAGTATACCTTTAATAGGAACTGTGGGACATAAGATGACAACAGTTGGTCAAATAATTTGTATTGAAGGATGTGGCTTTACTTCTAAAAAAGGATCAGTATTATTTGAGGAAAAAGAGGCGGAAGTTGTTTCATGGTCACATACTAGTATAAAAGTAAAAGTTCCAGCAGTGAACGATGGTAAATATGAAATTACTGTTGTAACAGATACAGGAACTAGGAGTAATATCTATAAACATGTAGAGATCTTCAATACAAAGCAAGTTTGTATTCGATTTGTTATTGAAAATGGATATGAAATACCAGAGAGTGAAGTTTTTATAATGGGGAACACATATTCATTAGGAAATATGAATCCTTGCAAGGCAGTAGGGCCATTTTTTAATCAAATAATGTATCAATTTCCTACGGGTTATTTTGATATAAGTGTTCCGGCTGATAGCTTGCTTGAATTTAAATTTATTAGAAAGATCAATAACACACTATTGATTGAAGGCGGAGAGAATCATAAGTATCGGACCCCGAGTTTTGGAACTGGAGAAGTGGTTGTAAAGTGGCAAACTGCAGAAAAAACTATCTTGGTGGAGTCTTAACTATAGGGGGCTACTTTTTTTACAATTGTAATTAAAATCGGGGGGATTTCATTCTGGTAGCTAAAACAAAAGCTTATACTGAAAAATTCTCTAAAAAGTTAACAAAGGGTACGATTTTAAAGGGAAAACTAGAAAAGAACTGTATTAATGAAAGTGAAAAATAGAAAATTGGAGGTTACTATGGAACGAGCTTCTAAAGTGATTACGATTGAAAATTTTCATTCTGAAATACTTGAGAATAGTAGGAAAATATTCATATATTTACCGCCTGGTTATGAAAGCAATTCGTATCAAAAGTATCCTGTATTATATATGCATGCTGGGCAGCGATTGTTTGAGCCAGTAATAAAAAATGATGAATCATGGAATGTCCACAAGACGACTGATACGCTAATTTATGAAGGTAAAATTCAAGAGATAATAATAGTAGGTATAGCACATAAAAGAATCATAGAAAATAATGAGTTTTGTCATTTCATTTCACCAGATAAAAATATAGAGTGCTCAGGTTTATTATATGAAAAATTTATAATCAATGAGGTGAAACCTTACATTGATGAAAATTTTAGAACATTGACTAATGCTGAAAATACAGCTCTAATAGGGTCATCAGCAGGTGGTTTATCAACTTATAATATTGGTTTCCGCAATCCTGAAGTGTTTGGGAAAATTGGGATGTTATCTCCATTCTTTGTGAAAGTTGAAGATGATCATTCGGAATTAAAATTATATGAAATGTATGAAGGAAAAAAAGACTTGAAAATATGGATGGATATAGGTAGTGCGGAAGGTTTTTTCTTGGTAAAACATGTGAGGGATATTGCAGAAACTTTATTGAAAAATGGTTACAAATATAGAGATGATTTAATTTTTTATCAGGATCCAAATGGTGCACATTTTGAGAAAGACTGGGGAGAACGTATGCATCTACCATTAATATATTTCTTTGGAGATGTTGGTAATATAGTTAATGTTACATTAGATGGTCGAGATGTAGTTGGATTAACTGGAATGAAAGTGAAAATTAATCCAATTGTTACGTACGATAGTGGTTTTGAAATGAGTGTTTTAGATGGTGTATTTTTAGTTGATAACCCAGATGTGTTAGAGGTTATGGGGGATGGAACAATTATACCTAAGAAAATAGGAGAAGCCGAAGTTACCTTTGTGACACAAGGTGTAAAAGGAATACCTAAAAAATATAAGGTAATAGAAACATTATCAGAATTTGTAGATGTTTCTGTAACAGTCGAAGTACCTGAAAATACACCAGTTGGTGAACGAATTTATATGAGTGTAGGCATGATACTAGATAGAATAGAAAAAAATCGTTTTGCAGGAAATTTTAAAGTGCCAAGGGACCTTGCATGCAGGTTTAAGTTTTCAAGAGGCTTTAGGCTCTTTGAAGTCGATAAATTAGGACAACCTATTCCAAATAGAAAATTTAAAGCTACTAATGACTTACAGTTGAATTATACTGTTGAGAACTGGATAGGGCTGTAAAAAAATAAATATGGGGTGAGTGCTGTAGTGAAAATGAAAGAATTAATTCCAACTTTTGATGTCCCTTATTATTATTCATGCTATATACCAATTCTTCACGATAAATTAAAGAGTATGGGTAGCATTAGTTACATGAGTTTAATAGCGAATGAAGAGTTATATAGTATACCAGCATATCGTATGGATACTATCACATCAGTACCTTCTGTAGCAAGATATACACAGTTGTTAGAATATAATCAAACATTTCGTATGGAGAAACATGTATATTCTAATTTCGAAAAGGGGCTTCAATATATAAAAGAATGTTTGAATCGTCAAGAAGTATTTATTGCCTTAGGAAGCACCTTTTTTCTACCATATAGTAATG
>NZ_JBEUTW010000590.1:0-1354 GCF_040492675.1 Bacillus sp. AP50 | reverse complement strand
GTTAATAATACTGTAATATATTTAGAAAATAAAATTGTCATTCGTTTTCTTGGACGAATTAATAATTGCTTAATCGTTCCTTTTTGGAATTCATCTGTAATTGTACGAGAAGCTATTGTAATTCCAAAGATCGTTGTGAATATCATAATTAAGCCGATATTTGAACTTGCAAAATCTAAGTAAGATCCACTTAAGCTACCAGCGTCGCCCCATTTCGCCAATACTACTGTTCCTAAAATCTCTAATAAAGCAATGACACCAATTAAAATATACATACCTTTTTTCGCATGCAACTTTAAAAATTCATTTTGAATTAATTTAAACATTACGCTTTCACTCCCCCAGTAATCGCTAAGAACTCATCCTCTAACGTTTTATTTTGAACAGTAACGCCATATACAAGCACATCAGCATGAACAAGTTTTTTTACAAGTTGCGGAATGTTGTCTTTTGTTACAGATGCTACAATTACATTCCCTTTTGCTTTACCTTTAATGATTTCATTTGCTTTCTGAACTTCATCTACTTCAAACGCTACAACGACTGCCTCATCATGTTTCACTTTTTCATGTAAGTTGTACTCTTGTACAAACTCACCTTGTTTAATAATAACGACGCGATCACACATTAATTCAATTTCACTCAATAAGTGACTTGATACGATTACAGCAATATTCTCTTCTTTCGCTAAACGTTGTAAATAATCACGAATTTGGCGAATACCAGCTGGATCTAGTCCATTTGTCGGCTCATCTAAAATTAAGATTTTCGGCTGATGAAGTAATGCCTGTGCAATTCCTAAACGTTGTTTCATACCAAGTGAATATGTTTTCACCTTTTTATGAATCGCATGCTCTAATTCAACAAGCTTTACAATCTCAGCAATCCGCTCTTTACTAATTGGTGTAATGGCCATATTCGCAAAATGCTTTAAGTTTTGCATTCCTGTCATATAATCATATAGTTCAGGATTTTCTACAATCGCTCCAATTTGCTCTAGTGCCTTTTCACGCTCCGAGCGAATACTATGTCCACAAATTGTAATATCGCCCTCTGTCATTGAAATAAGACCTGTCATCATACGGATCGTCGTCGTCTTACCGCTACCATTCGGTCCAAGGAATCCGTATACTTCTCCTTCACGAACCTCAAATGATAAACCACGAATAATTTCCGTTCCACCAATCCTTTTTCGAACATTCTCTAACTTTACTACTACGTTTCCCAATGCTGATTCCTCCTTTAGACTTCTAGTTTTTTATCGATAATGTGACCTGTAACTACTAGTAATATAATTGTTAATAAACAATTAAAAAATAGATTTAAAATTGTAACCTCTGTACCAGAATAAAAT
>NZ_JBEUTW010000589.1:0-1682 GCF_040492675.1 Bacillus sp. AP50 | reverse complement strand
CCTATATCTTGAACTTTTAATAACTTAAGAGCAGCTAGCATTGTAAAAATATACGAGGTAATAAAAATTACACTAGGGCCTTTTAGAAGCATCTCTAAATTTGGTCGTGCTATACCATAAAAAATTAAAATACAACTAAAAATTCCGCCTAAAACTAGTAAAACCCTAGTTGGAGTTTGGAATTTAGAATGTAATTTAGCAAAGAAGGAAGGGAAATGTCCTTCTCTAGCTTGGGCATAAATCATTCTTGAAAAACCTGCAATGTTAGCATGTACAGCACTAAACGAAATGAAAATTGCTAAAATAGTGGTTATATATGTACCTATTGATCCTAATCCTTTTGATATTAGAATGCTAAGGGAAGCTATCTGGTTCTTATCACCATATGAGTGAGTCCCTATTGTTACAAAAGATATTGCAATGTACATAATTGAGATGCAAATTGCCCCTAAAAATAGACTAATGGAAATATCTTTAGCAGGTCTTTTAAACTCTTCAGCTAATGGGGTTATCATCTCCCATCCTACAAATGAGAAAAAGATAATTACAGAAGAAGCTCCAACAGAAGACCATCCGTTTGGTACAAAAGGTGTAAAAGAACTTAATTTTACATAGGGGATAGAAACGACAACAGCCACAATTATTAGAAGTGAAATTATACAAATGACAAACACACTTATTTTTGATGATAACTCAATTCCTTTAATATGTAAGAGTAAAGAAGTAATCAAAATTACTGCCGCGATGCCTATAACTCCTGCATTACTTATTGGAAAAACATAACCAATATAATGGGCACCTGTTAAAGCGATAATAGGTAATCCAATAGGAATAGATCCTAACATAATCCATCCTAGGATTGCACTCGTATTTGCATTAAATGCCATTTGAACATAAGCTGTAATTCCTCCTGCACTAGGAATCATTTTAGCAAGATGCGCCAGAGTTGCGACAATGGGAAAAGCTAATATAGACATGATAACCCAAGATAAAAGCGAAGCTGGTCCAGCGCTATTTGCAGTAATTGAGGGCAATATAAGAATTCCACAACCCAACACAGCCCCTATGGTTAATGCAGTCCCTTGTACCCAAGTAATTGAACGTTTCAATGATTGTTGTGTCAAGATACTCAGCCTCTCTTTCGTTAATTGATATCAATTATATAAAGTTTTAAAAAAAGATAACATGCTATAATTTATGTATTAATTATAATTTTCTTAAAAAATTTAAGAATTATTAATTGTATTCTTAATTAATCAAGGGGAGATACATTAATGGATCAAACAGATTTAAAAATTCTTTCACATCTTCAGGAAAATGCACGTTTAAGTATGGTTGAAATAGGAAAGCTGGTAGGTTTGAGTTCCCCCTCTGTTACAGAGCGAGTCAGAAGACTAGAGGAACAGGGTGTCATTATAAGTTATCGTACGATTGTTAATCCGAAAGAATTAAAAAAACATATTACCGCGTTTGTTTTAATGGAACCAAGAGATTGCAACAAATATAAAAAATTTGCAATGGAACATCCAGATGTAGTCGAATGCCATCGTATTGCCGGTTTATACAGTTATCTAACAAAGGTAGTGACAGAATCAGTACATACACTTGAAGACTATATTAATTTGTGCTTAGAGTATGGAAAGCCTACAACCTTAATAGTGCTTTCTTCTCCAGTAGAACAT
>NZ_JBEUTW010000588.1:0-1324 GCF_040492675.1 Bacillus sp. AP50 | reverse complement strand
AAAAACTTGAGATTGTTTAACTTTTGGGGGGAATGAATCACTAAGATAGAGGAATAAATATAGGATTTACTACTTTCTTGGTTAGAGGATAAGGGGATAGATTGTAGAATAGGCTTTATTGTAGGATTTGGTTTTATACATCGGATATAGTACGTGAAATTTTGTCGGTTTAGATTTTTATAGGTTGTTTACTTAATTATGTATGGACAATTCTCTAAATATGTTAGTTTTAAATATACTTTTAAGATAACAGAGCAAAATTGGAATTGATTAATTTGTATTTAGAGAGGTGATTATTTATGCCAGGATATACAACTCAGGCGGATGTTATTGATTTTAAGATTTGTAATGAATGTTCACTAGCTAATACTCCATTTTATACTTATCCAGGAGTGCCTTTATTGGGAAGAATAAGACAAAGACAAGGATGTGGGGTTGCACATGCAGGAGCACTTGATTTGGAGGTTCCAAATATTAAAATAGGCACCCCAGTATATGCTGCAGAAGCAGGGTATATTAATGTGTTATCATCTGGTAATGAACCATGTGGATGTAAAAACGAGTGTAATAAGGGTAATTTAGTTTCGATAAGAAGTTTTAGTGATAAATTTATTACTCAATATGTCCATGTAACTCCGCTTCCTGGCCTTAAATTAAAGGATCAGGTATATGTAGGTCAACAAATTGGCACAGTTGATCAGTCAGGTAGCTCTTGTAATCCTCATGTTCATATGGCTAGGTATACTCTCACTGGCATTCCTACTTGTAATTGGCAACTAAGAATAGCAGCTCATACAGTTACTCCTCCCTTCACGGCTCCCCCTTTTGTTTCTTTCCCTAGCGCGCCAACCAATCCTGGAGGAGTAACAGCTGATCCGTATTTGCACCCTGCAGGGCCAGGTGGTTATCATCCTAGAGTTTATCTTATTCCTTCTCCGTATTTATATTGGTAAAAAATTTATATATGGTTATAAAACGTTTTGTTCTCTGCACATGGTGTAGGGATTTTTTTTTATAAAGAAAGAGCACTTTTACAAGTGCTCTTAAAATAATGCTGTAATATATTCAGGGTTTTTAATTGATATAACAATAAATGCAAATAGTAGTACCATGATACCAAGTTGAATATATTGTCTAGTTTGATTAGGAATTACACTTCGAATCCAGTCTGAGAAAATCGAAAGTCCAGCACATAATACAATAAAAATTAATAAAACAATCCCTACACTCTCAGGAACTCCTTGGAATGGATGGGGTATATTTATTTGGAAATCCATATCATTTTCCTTCCTAATAAAATCATTTTATTTTAATAATACAGTAT
>NZ_JBEUTW010000587.1:0-3197 GCF_040492675.1 Bacillus sp. AP50 | reverse complement strand
AATTGGAGATGTGGTTTTATTATTTTGATTTGCAATAACCCTAATCAGTTAGTTAATTAGAATCAAATAAGAAACATAGAAATAGGGGTAATAATATGAATTGGAGGTTCCTTCCTGAGAATAGGGAGTCTCTTTAATCTCGCTACCGATAATTAAATAATATGTTAATTAGATTTGATTATTGTATGCATCGCCTTTTCTTCAATAAATATTAAGTGATAAATTTCATATATAGTATATAAGGAGATTATCTCATGGGTTATTTGTAAATATTAGATGGGGAGTATTTGATACATACATAACCTAAAGATTTAGATGAAATTAATATAGATAAGTATTTACTACGATTGCCTTCCTATTTTTCTTAGAATTTTTTTAGTGAATCAAAATTTAAATTGCGTATACATCTTTTGTACTAGTAGACCTAAGTCTAAAAGTATGTACAATTACACCATTTGACTAATGGGTAAACTTCACAAACTGATATATACTAGTATTGTGTCTTGCCTTTTTAGGTGTAGTACACAGCCGGTGATTGGCTAGTGGATGTTCTTCCATTTTGCCAGTGCCGGTTTTTTGTTGGATAATAGAGAAAATGAAGTTTTTATAAGGAAAGAAGGGGTTGTTTTGAAAGATGTAAATTCTATCTTTATGAGAGAAAAGATTGCTAGTTTTTATCTTTATTTTATTTCTTTTCTTGGTTTGGTTACTATAACTATATCTTTACTTGAAATTAAAATCCCTTCTCATCTAACAATACTAATATTGTTGTTACTTTTTATGGGGATTGCAGAGTATTTTCCTGTAAGATTTTGGAGAGGAACTAGTTCGCTTACCTTTCCGATAATTTACGCTATGAGTTGGCAGTTTGGAATCCATATAACTATTGTTGCTATTGTACTTGTGACGCTAATTATTCACCTGCATCGTCGTTCACCGATACAAAGAATGTTATTTAATAGTACTCAACATGCACTTAGTTTGATCTTTGCCAAATGGTTTTCAGACAAATGTATGTCCTTAATAATTAATAAGATAGGTATGTCAGTTCTGTATGAGAATTTAATATCTTTGTTATTATTTTGCATGTTGTTTTGTTTTTTCAACAATCGCTTTTACGATTTGTTAATGATACTTCTTCCGCAGCCATATTCAATTTATCAATGGTATAAAAAAACTATTACGGTATTTCTTTGCGAAACTTTTGGTTTCTCTTATGCGGCACTGATGCATGTACTAATTAGTACATATAGTGTGGAAGTAAACGAAGTTACAGTGCTGTTTTTCTTTTTTCCACTTGTAGCAACTTCCGTTATTAGTTCTTTTTCTGTACGGATAAGGATGGAGAAAGAACGATTATATGAGTTATTTCTTATTACGACCGAAATTAGTCGAGGATTAACTGGAGGAAACTTGAAGCATATTAAACAAGCACTTAAAGGTTTTTTTGGCATACAAGCATATGTAATATGGACAAAAGATGATGGAAACTGGAATATTCTATTAAAAGATGGGAAAGTTCGCCCTGATATTTCTGATCATTTAGAAAATTACGATGCGTTTGAGGGACTTTCTAAAAATCTTGTATTTAATGATTGGAAAATTGGTACGGCTCCTGGAGATGAAATATTTGAAAGTGTCATACGCTCACTTGTATATTTTCCTCTTATTGTTAATGATGAACTAGTCGGAATGTTTGTTGCAGGGAAAAGTAGAAATGCGGGCTTCTTTCCAGAAGATGTACAGTCGTTAGCTACATTTTCTAACCAATTAGCTAACGTAGTTAAAACAAGGATATTAATTTCTGAACAGGAAAAAAGAATGATTTTAGAAGAAAGAAATAGAATTGCTCGAGAAATTCACGATGGTATTGCGCAAACATTAGCCGGGGTGATATTCCAACTAGAATCCGCGCAGAAAAAATACCGTGATAAACCAAAAGATATGCAGCAAGTAGTAGAGAAAAGCATAAAAGATTTAAGAGGAAGCCTAGGAGAAGTTCGCTATTCTATTTATGCTTTAAAACCATATCCGACACAACAATTGGGACTTAAGCAGGCGATAGCAAGTAAAATAAAATCTTTAAGACAAGAATATGAACTAGACATTACATATCATGAAAGAGGTCATGCACGTGCGCTTAGTTTTTCAAAAGAAAGAGTTATATTTGATACATTACAAGAGAGTTTGCAAAACATTGTAAAACATGCACAGGCAAAAAAGGCTGATGTTTTACTCAGCTATCAAAGTGAACACGTGCTTTTAAGGGTTAAGGATAACGGAGTTGGCTTTTCACTATTTGAGTCTATGGTTAAAACGAAGAATGAGCCACATTATGGTATATTACATATGAATGAACAAGCTGACCAATTAGGGGCTACTTTACAGATTGATAGTTCTGTAGGAAAAGGGACAGAAATCACACTGTTAATTCCAGATTCACAAACAAGGGGTGCGTAAAATGATTAAAATATTAGTAGTAGATGATCATGCTTTTTTACGGGATGCAATTCGGAGCATACTAGAGGATGAATCTGATATGAAAGTGGTTGGAGAAGCTAGCTCTGGGGATGGAGTATTGGGAAAAGTAGAAGAATGCCGACCAGATTGTATTTTGATGGATATTAATCTTCCAGAGAAAAATGGGATTGAAGCTACAGAGTTAGTGAAAAAAAAATATCCGAGTTGCCGTGTACTTGTGTTTACAATGTATGAACATGACGAGTATTTAATGGATGCACTCCAGGCCGGTGCTGATGGTTATTTATTGAAGGATTCATCATCAGATCAGGTAGTAGCAGCAATTCGAATGTTATATCGAGGCGATTCAGTCATTCATCCGCGTATGACTAAAAAATTAATTACATATCATCAGCAAAAAATGAAAGTAGAATCAAATGAAAATGAACTGACGGAACGTGAAAAGGAAATTCTCTTTGAACTAGTAAAAGGACTTAGTAATAAAGAAATTGCTGAAGTTTTATATATTAGTGATAAAACAGTTAAAATTCACATCAATAAAATTTTTAAAAAGCTAAATGTGAAAAGTCGATCGCAAGCAGTGATTTATGCAGTCCGAAATCAATTAGTTCCGCTAGATTAAATAAGAAATCTATCAAAGAACTATCGTGTCGCTTTATTCTGTATTACAAAGAATAAAGGACAAGGTAGTTCTTTTGTACTATGTAGGCATAGAA
>NZ_JBEUTW010000586.1:0-4028 GCF_040492675.1 Bacillus sp. AP50 | reverse complement strand
GTACAATAGATAGCTGAATATAACGAGTTTAAATTGCAAATAAAAATAGAAGAGCAGACAAACTTTTATTATTTGGTTTACTCCATCACTTTTTAAATTTCAGACATTAATATAAAAAGGTTAGAGAATTAACTTCTCTAACCTTTTTATATACACTATTAGGTTTCAAACAGTAAAGATGCCCTAATGCTACCATTGATCCTGTTCCCTATTCAACCTTGTATAAACAAAAAAAATCAAATATTACCACTATTCAAAACCAGTTACAATTCTCTCTTTCATTTTCTGTATTACTTCACTGCTCAATACTTTTTGACCAGCAGGAAGTTTTAATATGGCAGCGGCACCTTTACTAAGGTATATTTCTTGATCATTATTTTGATTTACTACCAATATTCCTTGCCCTTCAAATTCGAAATAACTAATATCTTTTGTTTCATTTGTATTATTTTTTATTGCTTTATATAATCCATATAAATCTTTACTTCTATTTTCTCCGCCCGTTCGAATCGGTTCAGTATCATTCGCAACAATTAGTCCTTCTGGCTGCTCACCCTTCATAATAAACCACAGCTTTTCATTTGTTGGTAATAGTAAATTCTTAAATTCAGAGCTATTTAAAATTTGCTGTGCTGGAATTGTTTCATAGATTGGTAACGAAAATGGAGATGTTGTTATTTTTTCAAAACTTAAATTTTCAGAAGAACTTCCCTTACTATATTGATAATCTTTTAATGCGATCGATTGTACTGATTCACTTTTATTTTTTGATGCATAACTAATTTTACTAGCGAAAATAATAACAGTCATTAAGCACATGCACAGTATCACAAGCTTAAGTAGTTTTCCCATTTATGAACCCCCGCTTTTAATATTATTAGTTTGCATGGATATTATAAACAGTTTCACTCCACCAAAAATTATTATTGTTATGGAACGTACTGAAATTATGATTATAATAATCACCATACCAAGGGTCCATGTATGTTATATAATCTGTTCCATTTGTCCCTTTATAAAATCCATCAAGTACTAGAAAGTGTCCGATGTTAGCTCCATTTTGCCACATAATGAGTGCAATCATCGGCTGATTACTATTAATTTGACTTTTGAACCAATCATAAGATTTTGCTCCAGAACTTATAACTGAGCTAACACCATATCCCGATAATCCATATTGTATTTCACGTGAAGTTGCAGGATTATTATATGATCCACCCTTAACATACCTAACGTACTGATCTTGTGAAGGAGTTTTCCCAAAATAATTTAAAACTGAAACCGAAGTGCCTGCCCAACACCAATTTGATCTTTCTTGTAATATGTTAGGTACAGATAATTTACGGTCTGTTGGTGTACTTGGGGGATTTCCATTAATATACGCTGACGTTACATATACTTTTTTTCCATCTTTAAAATAATAAAACCAACGATTATCTAAATTTCCTGTCCAGTAATCTTTAACCGCTTCACCATACTCCCATCCTTTAAAAGATACTTTTGTATTTCCGGGAATCACATCTACAATATTTGCATTTAAACTTTTTGCCTCTCTAACATTTACATTCAATGGAGCTGTTGTTCCTGAAAATTCAACTTCTTCTGCTATTATTTTCTGAACACCAATAAAACTAAATGTGAAAAACAATAAAAACATACAAACAATAAAATGATTTCTTCCCTTCATTTCTCCACCCCTTTATCAGTACTAAAAAACATCAACAATTCATCCTTATTAATTGTTCAAGCTTAATATTACATACTAACGAAAAATGACTTCTCATAAAGTGAAACTTTAATCAGTAGTGGTTTTATTCATCCCCCACTGATTATTAGTTGAACCAATCGGGCTGCCCGGCAAATAGTGGGATAAATTCCAATACAAAAAAGGAGCCTATAAATTTTTATAGACTCCTTTTTATTTCGTCGTTATTACTTAGCTAATTCTTTCGTACCCTTCATTACATCAATGAAGAATCCCCAGTTATTCACTACAGAAGAGATACTGATATGTTCATCTGGAGTGTGGACGTTGAAAATGTCTGGTCCGAATGAAATTGCATCTAATTCAGGCATCTTTTGAACGAATGCGCTACACTCAATCCCCGCATGTACAGCGAAGATTTCAATTTCTTTATTGTATTTTTCTTGATGTACTTTTTCAAATAAATTACGAATTTGTGAGTTTGGATTGTATGGCCATTCTGGATACTCTGACTCTATTTCAAATGTAGCACCAACTAATTCAGCAATATATTTGATTTCTTCTGCAACATGTTGTTTTAAACTACTTACAGAACTTCGCACTTCGTTACGTAATTTAATTTCATCTTGCAACGTTTCAATAACGCCTAAATTTGTTGAACTTTCTACAAGACCTTTAATATCCATGCTCATACTTTGAATGCCATTTGGAATTAAGAATAATGATGAAATAAGCTGCTTTTGTGTCTCTTTAGCAAATACTTTTTCAACTTTTTCATCCAATTTTGTCAGTGTAACATGAACATCTGGATCAACAGCACGCATTTCTTCTTGTAATACACGTGTCCATGATTCTAGTTTTTCTTCTACTTGTCCTACATCTTCTGTACGAATTAAAATTGTAGCTACACTTTCACGCGGAATTGCATTCGTTTTTAATCCGCCGTGAACTTCACTTATGTAAAACTCCGTATGTACTGATAAATCACGTAATACTCGTCCTAATACTTTGTTCGCATTACCGCGTTGTTTATCAATTTCCATACCAGAATGGCCGCCTTTTAGACCACCAACATATATACGGTATGCATCCATATTCGCTGGCGTTTCATCCCAAATTACTTGAATTGTTTCAACAGCTTTCGCACCACCTGCACTACTTACAAGTAATTTATGATCTTCTTCAGAATCAATATTTATAAATATCTTTCCTTCAAAATGATTTGGATCAATAGCAAAAGCTCCGCCCATTGTCGTTTCTTCTTCAGTAGTGATAACGACTTCAAGTGCTGGATGCGGAATTTCTTTTGAATCTAATAAAGCTAATGCATACGCAACTGCAATACCATTATCAGCACCTAAAGTTGTTTGATTTGCATATAACATGTCCCCAATGATTCGTAATTCAATTGGATCTTTTTCAAAATCATGTACTGTTGCTTGATTTTTTTCGCAAACCATATCCATATGACCTTGAATAATAATAGCTGGTACATTTTCATAACCAGCTGTTGCTTCTTTTTTAATAATGACATTTAATGCTTCATCTTGAATGACTTCTAAGTTACGCTCTTTTGCAAAGCCCACTAAATAATCACTAATTTCCTTTTCATTACCTGATCCTCTAGGAATCTTTGAAATTTCTGCAAAATGAAAAAATACAGGGTGCTTTGTTAATTGTTCTAAAGTAGAATACATTTTTCAAGCTCCTCTCAAAATGAAAAAATAATATGTAAGTCTCATATCATTATACCATGATTCATTATTTTATCTTTCTTTTAACTTTTATTGTTCATTTTATGTACAACACTCTTACAACATTGTAAGGGCGTTGTAATCTACATCGATTTTTCTCATTTAATAATAGTCGTATACTTTTTAAAGAAACACATTAAAGGAGATAAAGAAAATGAAAAAGTTTTTAGCAATTATTACACTATGTTTATTATTTTTTAGTTTTACTATTGGCTGTGAGAGAGCGTCACTAAATAGAATTGGTAAAGATGTATATTACATGCAGATAAAAGGCGAAGGAACTATCGAAAAAGTAGATCATAGAAACTTACGAAACTATACGCTGTCCGCATTTGATGAAGATGGCGTCAAAAAACAAATTACATTTAGAAGTACAAAAAAAGAAAACAATCATAAATTAAATGAAGACGCGTTTTTACGCCTTTATGTAGATCAAGATGATAATAGCAACAATGAAATATCATCAATTGAAGTAAAGTCCTATGAAGAGATTCAGAAAACAGATTTACCTAAAAAAGTAAAAGATAAGTTTACTATTAAATAAAAAAACAAAAGAAAATGCTCTATGC
>NZ_JBEUTW010000585.1:0-4255 GCF_040492675.1 Bacillus sp. AP50 | reverse complement strand
TAATTAAACAGTGTTGCAGGTTATATTACATATTTAATTTATTTTTACAAAAGGGAAGTTATAAGGTGAATGAATTAGAGTACAAAAACTTTTATGATAGAGTAGGAAGATTAAATGGATGGGATTTTAGTAAAATAAAATGTGAAACTGTAGGAGATATATGGGACTTTTATGGGGAAGTGAAAAAAAGATGTAAACCATCAGCCACTCTACTTGATGTTGGTACAGGCGGAGGGGAAAATATACTTAATATAGCATCTTCGGCTAAATTGTTAATTGGAATTGATAATTCTAACGGCATGATTGAAACGGCACATTCTAACTTGAAAAAATCAGGTGTACAAAATGTTGAGTTTCTTCAAATGGGTTCTGAAGCTTTAACATTTCCACATGCCCATTTTGATATTGCTTCAAGTTGTCATGCTCCGTTTCTAGCATCTGAGTTAGCAAAAGTAATGAAACGAGGTGCTTTTTTCTTAACGCAACAAGTAAGTGAGAATGATAAATTAAACCTGAAAGAAGCATTTGGCAGAGGACAATGCTTAGGTGAACGAGATGGCACTTTAAAAGAAAAGTATATGGATGAACTTATTAGTGCAGGATTTGATCTCGTGCAAGTACGTGAATATGATGTTACTGATTATTACAATACGCCTGAAGATCTCATTTTCTTATTAAAACATACGCCTATTATTCCTAGATTTGGAGAAGAGGAAGAGGATTTTACTATTTTACAAAAGTTCATTGACACGAATAGTTCTGAAAAAGGGATTCATACAAATTCAAAAAGATTTATGATTATCGCTGTTAAATTATAATATATTTTAGCGTAAAAGCTGCTTTTCATTTGAAGAAAAGCAGCTTTTTGTGTGGAAAAGAATACAGGAAATACTTGAAAATAATAGAAATAAATAAAGTGTAAATCAAAATATGGAGGATAAATGTTTTGAAACGTTACTATATTAGCAATGAAAAAATAAATGTACATATTACTGAATGGGGGAATAATGACAAGCCCGTTATCTTTTGTTTACATGGATTAGGTAGTACGAGTTTAAGTTTTATAGAAATTGCTGAGGAATTAAAAGAAGAGTATAGATTTATCTCCGTTGATGCACCTGGACATGGTAAAACACCGCCATTTGAAAGAACAGAAGATTATGAGATGCAGAATTTAGCAAATTGGTTAAATGAAATAATAAATGAATTGAGAATCGAATACTTCTATTTTCTATCACATTCATGGGGAAGTTTTGTAGCGTTATTTTATTTGTTACATCATTCAGAAAAAGTACAAGGAAGTATTCTTATTGATGGTGGATATCAAACAAAAAGGCTTCAAGAAAAAACGTTGGAAGAAGAAATTGCTTATTATGAAAAGGACTTTGATGAATACGTTTTTAATAATTGGGACGAATTTTTCAAAAGTGAAAAAGAAGCTTATACTAGGTGGTCTTCATTGTTAGAAGTTGCTGTAAAGGACCTAGGGATCGAAATGGATAACAAAGTATGGTGGCATGCCAGGGGGAATACAGCTAGTAATATAATAAGAGGTATGCATAAAGATGAAACGATAGATATATATGAGAAGCTGCCGGCTAATATTGTATTACTCCGAGCTACAGTTCCACAAGTTTGGGCGGATTATAGAGATAAGACAGTAAATGTTTTCAAAGAGAAAACGGACAGTATAGTAAAAGTAATTCCTGATACTACACACATGTTGCACTGGGATAAACCAGAAATTGTTATAGCAGAAATAAAAAATAATTGGAGCTAACATATTCATACTAAAGTTGTAGTTTCTATATGAAAAATCCATCCTTCCGTTTGATTTTATCTATTTATAAGTGTAATACAATACGAATAGATAATAAGAAATGAGGGGGAATGTAAAGTGATTACACATATATCAGATATAAAACTACAAACGGTTTCCATAGAAGGGGTAAAACAAGTTTATAAGGACATATTATCTTTTCCAATAAAAAAAGAAACAGCATCCTTCATTCAATTTGAAGTAACACCTTATACAACAATTAGTTTTCAAGAAGTGTATGAACCAATTGCACCTGCACATGTTGCTTTTGAAATCCCATATTCAAAATTTCATGAAACAGCAAGATGGCTTGAGGAGTCTGGATTACTCATTGCGAAATGGAAAGATGGTCATATAATTGATGAAGAGGATGGTCGATTCAATTTATACTTTAAAGACGGAGATGGAAATCTACTCGAAATTATCGCGCATAGTTATGTTAAAGAAGATGTATTAGTACCGCAGTCACCTTTAAACATTTTATATGTAAGGGAAATTGGTCTTCCTGTTAAAAGTGTACCTATTTTTAGGGAATGGCTGAAATCAAATCTAAATATGAAAACGATGGAAGACGGGGATATTTTTAACTTTGTAGTTGGTGGCACTGCTTATGTCGTCGCAACTTGGTGGCAGCGACCTTGGATTCCAATCGCGATGAAAGCTCTATCACCGAAAGTACACGTTTCTTTCGGAACACCAGACGTCGCATTTTTACAGCGAATCCAAAATAACTTTAAGAAAAATGGTGTATCATTTGAATATAAATGTAATGAAGTATCATTTATTGAGCAAGGATATACATTTTCAATTGTGCATACATCAGAGTTTCATTCTGATATTCCTAAACAATTAAACTTACCGCTTTCTATTTAAGGATGGAAAGCGGTAAGTTTTTTGTATATTCGTGAAGATGGTTTTAGCTAGGATTATAGTGAATTTAAAGAGAGGTATAAGGTGTTATTTTAATTTATGTTAAGGGGAGAAATGAAGTGGTTTTAGGTAATCCAATTGCAAAAGGGAATACAGCAGAAATTTATTTAACTGATGATAAGGTTGTAAAATTATTTAAAGATTACCTCCCAGATACAGAGTCTATGAATGAAGCAAAAAAACAAAAATATGCTTATTCATGCGGGCTGCCAGTTCCAAACGTATTTGAAGTGACAAAGATACACGATAGACAGGCAATTATTATGGAATACGTAAAAGGGGACAGTGTTGGTGATCTCCTACTTAATAATTTAAATGAGGCAGAGCGTTATATCGGACTTTGTGTTAATGAGCAAAAAAAGATCCATGCTATACGTGTGAATACAGATGAAATGGAGTTAATGAGGAAAAGGTTAGAGCGTCAAATTAAATCTGTACATAATTTGGATGAAAGCAAAAAGAAGAATATATTACAAAAATTAGATTCTATTACATTTGATTTTAGGCTATGTCATGGAGATTTCCATCCATTTAATTTGATTTTGAGTAAGGAAGAGAAAGTGAAAGTTATAGACTGGGTAGATGCAAGTTCAGGTGATATTCGCGCAGATGTATTTCGAACATATTTGTTGTACTCACAAGCTTCGGTAGAATTAGCTGAGATGTATTTACATATATATTGCAGTCGTACCGGCTTATCAAGAGATGAAGTTTTTCAATGGGCTCCTATTATTATTGCAGCTAGATTTTCTGAAAAAGTATCACCGCAAAAAGAAGTGTATTTGAAAAGATTATTGAATCAGTATTTATAAGTCATAAAAAAGGCTGTCAGCAAATTAATAAATGCTGTTGTTTAACCAAAGTTTCCTTGTAGTTAAACAACAGCGTTCTTAAATATTGATATAGGTATTCTTATTTTCGATCTTCATCCTATAAAGGTTCATAATCCGTACTTGTTCCTCCTTTAATTTAATAAATAATGGAAACTTGTCTATCATCTCTTTTGGTAGTTCATTTTCCTCTTGGTAGCCTTCAAATAGTGCTTCTGTAATAGAATGTTCATAGTCAACGATATTCCCATTTCCAGCAAATGAATATTCTATCGCACTATAAATAGGAACGGCTAAATTGAATATGTAAAAATGTTTTTGGAATGAATCCAAGAGAATATCAACTTAACAAAATGTCTATTCAATCATTTCTTAAACTAAATTTAAATAAAGAAGGGGCGTTTAATATGAATATTTCTAGAAAAATAGAGGTTGAACAGTTGCGAAATAGGAAGAGTGAGCTATTTGATAAAGAGGTACTTAACATATTAAATGGTCAAGTTATGTATGAAGAATTTAAAAATAAAAAGCTAATGGGTGATTCTGATTATGCACCATTTAATGAGGCGATGTGTGTGAACCCTGCTACTACACAAGTTTTTGATGAGGACTTTATTAAAACAAGAGCGGAAGGACATAACAGTTCAGTAGAAAGTTATATAAAAAAGGTTATAGA
>NZ_JBEUTW010000584.1:0-1850 GCF_040492675.1 Bacillus sp. AP50 | reverse complement strand
ATGTGTATAAGAGACAGCGCATATACAGGTCCTGAAATTATGTTAATTCTTTTGGTATTTATGGAACAACGAAATAAAGCAGTAAAAGCTATTTTAGTTGGAATTTCTATTCCGTTAATCTTTTATGTAATAACTGTTGTAATGGTCATTGGTGCATTATCAATTGATGGGGTTGTAACAAGAACATGGCCGACAATTGACCTTATGCGCAGTTTTGAAATTTCTGGATTAATATTTGAACGTTTTGAATCTTTACTGCTTGTAATATGGATTATGCAAATATTTGCTACCTATACGATTAGTTATTATGCAGCTGCATTAGGATTAGCACAACTCTTTAAAAAGAGAATTCATCCGTTTATTTTTGCTTTGATTCCAATCATTTACATCATTGCTATGACTTCGAAAAATATAAATGACTTGCTTAAATTGGGGGATATGCTCGGTAATGCTGCTTTATTTTTATTTGGTTTACTGCCACTGCTTCTTCTTATTATTACGCGATTAAAAGGAGGAGTAGTGTGAAAAATAAATTTAATTATATGCGGTTCTATTTGGCTTTGTTATGGACGCTTTTGCTTCTATTTTTAACAGGATGTTGGAGCAGTAAAGAAGTAGAAGAGTTGAGTTTAACTGCAGGTATAGCACTAGATAAAGGGAAGGATTCAACAATTGAGAAAGAGGATGAGGAAGGAGGTTATCCTAAAAGAAATCTTATAACAGCTACTTATCAAATTGTTAGTTCGCAAGCACAAAGTAAAGGAAATGGACAACAAAAACGTTATATAAATGTTTCTGAGACCGGTGATTCCATTCATCAAATTGTTCGTGAGTTTTCATTGAAAAGAGAGAGCACAATGTTCAGCCCACATTTAAAAAACATTGTTATTAGTGATAGTCTTGTACGTACATTCAGTTTAGAACAATTACTTGAACAGTATCTCCGTGACAATGAAGTTCGGCTTAGCTGTATGCTCTTAATTAGCAAGGGTCTAGCGAAGGAGGTACTGGAATCAAACAAAAAAGGAGAAATCCCAGCATTTCGTTTGTCTGGAATTGCAGATAATAGAAATAGAACAACAAGGATTTTACCTCCTGTATCGCTCGCTAAATTGGAAGGAAAGATGCGGTCAGGGTCCAGTTTTCTTTTGCAAAATGTAATCTCGATAAAAGGGGAAACAAAATTTGCAGGAGCTGCTGTAATTAAAGGGAAGACAAAAAAGTTGATGGGCTTTTTAAATGAACAGGAATTGGAAGGAGTAGTATGGATAAACGGAAAAAGGAATGGTGGTGTGGTAAAAACTTTTGATAAAGAATCAAAGAAACTCATTATATACGAAATAAAGTCAATAAAAAGCAAAATCATACCACATGTTAACGGAAATAATATTTCCTTTGATGTAAACATTGAATCAGAAGGGCGTTTGTCTGAAAATTGGATGCAATCAGGAAAAGATTTTGAAAATGAATTTTTAAAAAGGGAAGAAAAAGCTATTGAAAAAGAAGTAAAGCACTTAGTACATCATGTTACAAAAAAAATACAAAAAGAATACCAAGTCGATATTGCGGGTTTTGGCAACCAATTAAGAATTAAACACCCGAGAACATGGGAGAAAGTCAAAAAAGATTGGGATCAAACATTTAGTAAAGTACCGATTAAATATCATATAAATGTAACTATACAAGATTATGGAGCGTCAAGTTTAAAACGGTGAGATACATTAATTGAAATTATATTTACATCAAAACAAAAAGTTATAAAAGTTTTAATTTGAAAATTTTTGTAACTTTTTGTTTTTTTATGTCATTCTTATTATAGATTAAAGAAATGATTTTATCCCGCTATTTGC
>NZ_JBEUTW010000583.1:0-1422 GCF_040492675.1 Bacillus sp. AP50 | reverse complement strand
GTTAAAATATGAATAGACAACATGTCAGCAACATAAAAAAGATATGAGAATACATGTAGTGTCCGACTTCCATCTCTTAGAAAGATTTTATAACGGTTTGGATAGATCCTGTTTCATGATTAAAATAAAATGAAATTTTAATACTAATTTGTGTTTATAACAAGAAAGTGAGGGGATTTTTACTATGGCGGAGCAAAAAAGCAGAAGTAGACATTTGATTGATCCAGAAATTATCAGGGCAGTAGATTTAATACCAACAAACGCTCTTACCCAATCTACGCTAATGGAATCACGTAAGAATCAATCACAAATGATGCCACAAATAGATATAACACAGATGTTCCCTGTCACATTTGAAGAAAAGATTGTGCCAAGTTATTTTAGTGGTCCGGATATTCGAATAGAAATCATTAAACCAACCCAATCAAAGTATTATAGGATGCCCTTATTTTATTCGATCCATGGTGGCGGAATGGTTTTAGGAAGCCCAGTCGTTGATCGTTCAAGCAATGCATCATTGGCCGTACAGCATGGTTTTTGTTGTGTATCTGTGTATTATCGCCTGGCGCCTGAGCATATTCAGCCAAGTCAACTTGAGGATTGCTATTCAGGGCTAAAATGGTGTATTGAACATGCGGAGGAATTAGGAATAGATACGCAGAAAATTGCTCTTGCGGGTAGCAGCGCTGGCGGCGGATTGGCAGCTGGATTAGCCCTATACATTCGTGATCAGAAGGAATTTGAAATCCATCATCTAAGACTAATAAGGCCAATGCTAGATGACTGTACGAGTATTGCACCAGAGCATCCCTATGCAGGGGAATTTATTTGGACAAAACAAAGTAATTATTTTGGCTGGAAATCCGTATTAGGGCATGAACTAGGTCTGGAGGAAGTAAGTGAATATTACGTACCTGCACGTGCAAAGTCATTGGCTGGGTTACCACCGACTTATATGAATATAGGTACCATTGATTTATTTATAGACGAAGCCTTAACATTTGCGAAACAACTGATTTTTGATGGTGTTTTAGTGGAATTACATGTCTACCCTGGGTACCATCATTTGTCTTCTATGTTTCCAGATGCACATTTTTCAAAAGAAGATGCTAAGTCAAGAGAACACGCCTTACTGAAAGCACTGAAGTTAATTTGATATTAATGGTGAAAGTGGGTGCTGTTAGAGGAAGTTTAACAACATAGTTATTAAAATAGTAAATGAAAAGAGTACACAGATAATTATGCTCTTTAAAAAATAAATTTTTATGAGGGAAGAGTGTAAATTAAATAATAGAAATTATTCATTGTTTTTATAAAGAGAAGAGTTCATAGCAAACTCTTCTTTTTATTACGTTTCAAAAGGTACACCCTTTGGTTCGCTTTTTATTATTACGTGTTCAAAGATATAGAGAGCATTTGATA
>NZ_JBEUTW010000582.1:0-2324 GCF_040492675.1 Bacillus sp. AP50 | reverse complement strand
TGCTCATCACTGTTTGACCATTTTGGATGATTAATTCTATCTTGCAGTTCATCTAGTTCCTTTTGGGATAGGAATGTATATTTCGCATATTGTGGATGCTGAGAAGTTAATATACTCCCAGCGATTGTTATACGAAGCTCTCGGCCATAGCTAGTACCAAATAGTATTCCTACGCCAATAATCATTAAAATAGAAAATAGAAGCAAAATTCGTTTGAAGATTTTTCTTAGATGTTTCATAGTTTTATCCTCCAGCATTCATTACATTCAATAAATCCATTAAAATATTATTTATCTAAAGACAAAAGTGTTTGATTTCCTCATGCCTGAATTCCCCACTATGTTTTAGCAATTAAGGCAACATACTTATTCCGGATTTCGTTTTTTTAGTGTATATTTATAAATTTAATAACGTTTTTGCAACCATGAAGTAAATTATTAATCCTGTTCCGTCAACAAATGTTGTAATAAATGGACCTGAAACAACTGCAGGATCTAGTTTTAATTTTCTTAGAATTAAAGGTAAAACAGCTGCTACAAGAGAAGCCCAAATAACAATAAATAATAAAGTAATTGCTACAACTTGCGCAACTTCTGCTCCAACTCCTAACATATAAGCACGAATGAGCCCAGCTATCCCAAGTGCAAGTCCAAGAAGCATACCAATTGCAAATTCTTTTTTCATTACACGGAAAATGTCTTTAAATTTTAACTCTCCAATACCAATTGCACGAGTAATTGTTGCTACAACCTGTGTTCCTGTATTCCCTCCAGTACCTACTAATAATGGAACAAAGAAAGCAAGGGCAACTACAGTTTCAATTTCGTCTTCAAAATACTTTAATACTGTACCTGTATATGCCTCAGCAACAAAAAGAAGTAATAACCATGGTAGACGTTTTAGAAAAATGCTCCAAATACTAGCTTCAAAGTAAGATTGATTCAATGGTTCACTTCCGCCTAACTTTTGAATATCTTCTGTAGCTTCTGCTTCCATAACATTCATTACGTCATCAAATGTTATAATACCAATCATTTTATTATTTGCTGTTGTGACAGGTATTGCTGCTAAATTATAATTCAGTAGCTTTTTTACAACTTCTTGCTGGTCAACTTCAGCGTGTACTGAAATTACCTCTGGCATCATGATAGTAGATAATATCTCTTCATCTGCTGCTAGTAATAACTCATGTATGGAAACGATTCCCTCAAGAAAACCATGACTATCAAGAACATAACTATAAGATATTGATTCTACATTTTCAGAATGTTCCCTAATGTACTTCAATGTCATTTTTACTGACCAATTTCCTCTAACTGCAACAAAATCACTTGTAACAAGACTTCCTGCCGTTTCAGGTTTGAAAGTCATTAATTTTTTTACGTTATGTTTTGTAATTTTATCTAGATACGCCATTAATTTAGCCTGTTCTTCCGGATGAACCGCTAGAAGTAAATCTACTAATTCATCAATCGGTTGTAAATTCAGTAACTTTTTAGCTTTATTTTCAGATAAGTGAATTAAGATATTATATTTTTCTTCTGCACTCATATATTGAAGAACTTTAGAGCTTTTTAATACAGGAATCGTATTTAGTAATATGACTTGATCTTCAATTGAAAACTGTTTTACTTCTTGCGCAATATCATACGACGGAAGACGTAAAACTTTCTCTGCATCCAAGTTATTTTTGGTTATAAGTAATTCCTTTAATAATTTCTTCATGTTAACTCCTCCTCATATTGCTAAGGGAGACTCTAGAGTTTCATGAGTGGTTTTGTTTTATTTTATCTGTCTTAAATTTTTTATTAGAGCAATAATAGTTACATTGCAATCAATTCATTAGTTAGAATTACCTCCTTTTTGAATATAGACAAGATAAAAATAAATAACATTAAACAGAAAAACCTTTACTCAAAAAGGAGTAAAGGTTTTTTCACAATACAAATAAATGATTATTAAGACAGCTCTGCCGAAATCACAGAGGTGCCTTTCTATCAAATCGTATACCACTCCCTCGTTGAGTTTTAGCACTGTATAGCATAGGTTTTTATAACCAGCTACATTAAGAAGGGCCTTAATCCGACCGTTCCTGTTGACCCATTGGCGTATACAGGAGCCTCACCTAACAAAGTTTATTGAATTACTTCAAAATTTAAACCAGAATTTAATATTTGTCAACTGACTTTCAATTCCATTTATAAAAAAATCTTTTATAGAAAATGAAATTATATTTTATTATAAATTTAAAATTCCCCTTAAAAAACATAGAATTCAAATAGATTTAATTCGAAGAAACGTAATAAAACATATGAAACTTATTA
>NZ_JBEUTW010000581.1:0-3610 GCF_040492675.1 Bacillus sp. AP50 | reverse complement strand
TGAGTCATGGAATCGGAAAAGTTTATATCTTTTCCGATTCCATGACTCATATTTGGAATTGGGGTATTCGTTTTATATTGACCTGCATTTTTACTAACTTGGTTCACTATATTGCGAAATTCATTAAATTTCGCGTCAATTTCTAGTTTTTCTTTATAAACGATACGATCATAAGAAGATTGTATGATGCGATCTGGATCACTCTCTTTTGTCATTACGACTATTCCGTTTTGAATGATAAAAGATTCTTCTCTTGATTTTTTTAGTTTTCCAGACAATAACAAGGACGGATATCCCTCATCAACCCATTTTTCACCTACTATATTAGATG
This sequence comes from Bacillus sp. AP50, assembly GCF_040492675.1. Taxonomy (NCBI): domain Bacteria; kingdom Bacillati; phylum Bacillota; class Bacilli; order Caryophanales; family Bacillaceae; genus Bacillus; species Bacillus sp. AP50. The sequence continues at coordinate 3,279 of NZ_JBEUTW010000581.1, read as the reverse complement.
TTCCTGCTGCTGCACCTACAATCGTATACCCCGATGCATCCATATCACCTTGAACTGCAATTGCTCCTTCAATGTCGCCACCTATTGCTTTATGGTTACCAAAGACAACAGCATTATAACGCGATATATCTCCTAGACCTTCTAAGGTAGTCGTGGATCCATATGCTTCTTTTGGTACATATACGACAAAACTTACACTTAACATTAACAAAACAATAAAATGAATACTTACCAGCTTTAATCGTAGCCTCAATTCCTTTGTTCCCACCTTTACCGTATTTTTTTTATAATCGAATAAAATGAATTTTTATTAATGATGATTTACTTCATCCCCTATATACCGTCTTTACTTATCTTTGAATTTCCGGTCCCACTTCCCATTAATGCAGGATAAATACATTCTATCGAGTTAACTTTTTCTTATAAATTACGACTAGAAGCACACATAACAATAGGATTGGAACTATTACAGTCCACTTATTAAATATAAATATCTCTGTACTCACTTTTTGTTTTTCTTTCTCGTTTAACTCCACGCGCTCACCTCGAACTAGCAATCTATTGGTGTTTACTCCATAAGGCGTACACGTAATTAAAGTTGTATAATCTTTATTTTCTACAATTTGTAGATCGTCCGTTTCATGTGGTAACACTACTTTAATTTGATCTACTTTATAAGCAAGAACTTTATCTAAAGAATGAATATAAAAAAGATCTCCTTTGCTCAACTTATCTAAATCTGTAAATAATTTTGCTGATGGTAAACCACGATGCCCTGTTAAAATAGTATGCGTACTTTCTCCACCTACCGGGAGCGAAGAAAAATCTAAATGACCTATCCCGCGACCCAATACTTCCTCAGAGGTCCCTTGATAGATTGGCAGTTTTATATTAATTTTCGATATTTCAATATACCCCATTACATCTCCTAAATTTAACACATCAGCATACGCTTGATGATTACTTTTTTTTTCAGAAAATGGATCTGTAAATGTTTTCGCAGAAGTTTGAACTTGTTTATTATATTCGGCTGCTTCTTTTTCCCTACGTTCGACTTCTTTCTTTTGTAATGCTTTAATCTTCTTATCGTAAGAGCTAATCTCAGAATAATGTGCACGAGTCGCCAACCAATTACTAATAGTAGGATATAAAAAAATACCTAATCCAAATAAAAAAATACCCCCCAAAACAAGATTTCGTTTCATATTTCCACCTCTGTATATGCTTAAATATCGAAAAGAGGGAAGCATTTTGCTTCTCCCCTTTTCCCATAGTTACATGTTCCTAAAACCTTAATTTCTAGCAAACTTTTTTCTAAAGAAAGCAAATGCCGCTGTAAGCATTAACGTAAGGCCTATTACAGTAAAAAGAGTCGTTCCTATGCCACCCGTTACCGGAAGAATCCATCCACTTTTATTATTTTCAATCGTCAATTTAACCGTTTGATTATTTTCACTAATCTTTACATCAATGGGGTCTTTTAATAATTGATAAGATGCTTTTGTACCATCTTCTTTTGTATATGTTGGTGCTTTCGTTTCAAAAATTTGATAGTCTCCATATGGAATGTTAGACCATTTAATAACACCATTTTCATCTGATACACCTGTTACTTCTTTTCCTGCTACGACAACTATTTTTCCATTATTATCTTTAAGTACAAACTCTGCACCTTTTAATTTATTCTTATTAGCACTATCAATTTTTGTTAACTCAATTATTCCAGTTGTCGGAATAACAACTACAGGTTTAGATTCCTTTTCTCCAATTACATCATTTTTATTTGTAAAATGTATTTTTGCTGTATTTAAAATTTCCGAACCAGATGGTACTCCTTCTTTTACTTGGGATTTAATTTGCAAATGAAATTCTTTTTTACCATCTAATTTTGTGAAATCTTTTACTGTAGCTGTTACTTTTTGACCTTCTATAGCTACCTCAACAACGTTTGCATTTACTTCTGCTCCATCAATTTTCACGATTGGCTTTCCTTGAATCACTAAACGATTATCCAAAGTATCTGTTACCACATATTTTTTGTATTCCTTAATGTCTTCTGGAATTAATGTTTTAATATCATAATTATAATTAGTTAAAGGGTTTATTGGTAACGCTTCCAATTTTCCGTTAATTTTTTTATCAATTGTTGGTTCTTCATTGTTTTTCACTTCTATTTTAACTACTGTACCAGAAGTAATAGTTCCATCTTCATTAATTGTTCCGGAGTTCTTAACAAAAAACTCACGTTTAGTTGGATCTATTACGTAGCCTTTCGGAGCTTTTGTTTCTTGGAAATAGTATTCACCATACTCCAATCCTTGCACGCGAATATGACCATTAGCATCTGTTACTAACTCTTTTTTCACTTCTGTACCATCTTTTTTAAATAAAGAGAATACTGCACCTGCTAATGCTTTTTCATTTACACCAGTTTTTATTAAATCCACTGCACCACGTTTAATCTCATTTTTGGGATACATGTGAACATCATAGTTTAGCACCTTACCCTCTTTATTCGTTAATGGGATATCCACTGTATACGTATTGGGATTTAGATTAACATGTGGAGGTCCTGCCACTTCTTTCACCTCATAACGTCCTAGCGGAAGATCTTTTAATACAGCTTGTCCGTTATCATCTGTTACTACTTGATTTGGAGTGTCTCCCATTACAGGTTTCACGTCTTCTTTTACGATTTTCCCATCGTTTGAAATTTTTTCAAAAGAAGCAACCCTTTTCACTTCAAACGTTACACCTTTTAATGGTTTCACATCTTTTGGCACCTCTTGATTTGCAGAACCGTCACCTTCTAGTCCCTGCGCTCCATCTTTTTCTTGTTCATACTTATGAATCGTTAAAGTACCTTTAGATGGTGAATCTGCCTTTACTAATACACTAGACCATGTAGAAAATGTTAAGAATAACACTAAAAGCACACTAAATATTTTTTTCATTTCTCTTATCCCCTTTACTACTTCTATCATTTTAAAAATTTCTTTATTACTATTACCTTCTTAAAAGCAATAGTGTGCCAAGTATCAGATTTAAACGAATAACATAAAACATAGTCGTCCAACAATCCATTGTTTACAATCACTTATTCACTTTTCTTATCTTCTATTATTACGTTGTCTCTCCACATGATATATGTAATTTTCTCCCCTAAATTACACGTATATCCCTATTTCAAGAATCATTACATTTGTTACATAATAGCTTTCACTGCTAATTTCGACTAGTCACTTACTGTCAATCTATTCATATCTCACTTCCTATCCC
>NZ_JBEUTW010000580.1:0-1014 GCF_040492675.1 Bacillus sp. AP50 | reverse complement strand
CTATACGCTAGCTAATAATGAAAATAATAGAATCAATTTGTAATGTGTATTTCGTTTTACACTGTAAATCATTCATATTGAGTAATAGAATTGCAGAAATATATAATAGAATATTCACACTAATATTTATACAGCTACAATCTATTTACATATAAAATTATTAGGATTATATTGACAATGAAAGAGAAAACAATAGATGGAAGGGGATGTTTTTATGTTAAAAAAAGCAGCACTAGGGATTTCATCGTTAGCAATCACAGCGTTCGTCGGATTAGGGATGGCAACAGAAGCTTCAGCTGGACCAGCAGCACCACTTACTTCACTAAACGTCGTACAAGTAGAGTCTGAGCTAGGCGGGGTAGAAACAATTAATCAGAACAGCTTCAGCACATCGCGTAACCACGGGGGAAAATATTTATATATTACAACGAAAGAAATGGGCTATGGCCAAAACCCATTTGCTAAAATGAATGGTTCTAATGTAAAAAGTATTGATTCCACTATAATTGGGGGAAGACCAATCGTTGGCTGGTATTATAAATGGGATGCTTCTGGACACCAACAAGGAACCTTTGAGTACCAAAAGACATCTATAAATGCACCATTTAATACAATGCGTACATCAATTTATATCCAATAATTTTGAAAGCGTTCGCACATATAGAATAGTAAAAAAGGTACTTCTAGGAGTACCTTTTTTTGATTTGAATCACGTTCATCTATATTTATAATCCCGATTCCACAGCAAGAATGCTTCCCATAAAACAAAATCCTAAATGTCTATAAAATTGTTATGAACGCGTAGTACAAGTCCTCTACAATAAAAGTGCGGAACCTTAAATATTTTAAACTCAATGAAAAAGGAAGAAACTGTAGTACTTACGCCGCAGTTTTTAATTCATACATGAATTCACAGTTTTTAGATATATAGACATAAACGTACTACCTGCTACTCTTTTTTAAATTCAAGATTAAAAAAGGAGTAGCTAAACTTATATAAGCTTAGCTTAATGG
>NZ_JBEUTW010000579.1:0-1931 GCF_040492675.1 Bacillus sp. AP50 | reverse complement strand
ACTATCAGTTTCGTAACCCTAAAAAATATATAGAATTATATATGAAATATTACGATGCACTATCAAAACTTGTACAGGCGTATGAAACAAGAGACTCACAAGAAGCTGCTTTACCGTCACATATAAGAATTTTTCATGCCGATCCAAATATACCGGCGGTTGACATTTTAGTAAACGGACAAAAGGTTATTAAAAATATTTCATTTAAGCAATTCAGCCCTTATTTATCATTAGTGCAAGGTAAATACCGTATAGATATTGTTCCTGTCGGAAATGAAACTCCAATCTTTTCAGCGTTGGTACCAATAATGGGAAATCATACTTATACTCTTGCTGCAATAAATAGTGATAATCACCTACAATTACAACCTATACTTGATAATACACATTTACCAGCTGGTCAAGCAAAAATACGCTTTGCACATTTCTCTCCAGATACCCCTGTTGTAAATGTAGATTTAAAAGATGGAGATCATTTATTTGAAAATGTACTCTTTAAACAAATAACCGATTTTTTGCAAGTTAGCCCTGGTACAGCAGATATTGAAATTTCACTCGCAGATAATAAAAACGTTTTATTGACTATACCGAAATTCAATGTTGAACCAAATGTTATTTATACAATTTCAATAGTAGGTTATTCAACTAAAGATCCTAAATTAGAAGCCGTTATACTCACAAATTAAAACAGTCTACACCATTCATTTGGTGTAGACTGTTTATTTTTGAAATGCAATTTGAAATTCTGTCCAATCGTTATCTGATCGACACATAATGGATCCATTATGTTTTTCCACAATTTGTTTACATACAAATAATCCAATACCAGTTCCTAACTTTTTAGTAGTTACAAATGGTTCAAAAATCGTTTCTACATTTTCAGCTGGAATCATTGGTCCATTATTTTTTATCACAATTCGAATAGCTTGATCTTCTTCAAATACATCAATGATAATTTTTCGTTCTTCTTTCATTGATTCAAGAGCATCAATTGAATTCATTAATATGTTTAAAAATACTTGTCTCACTTCACTCCGATAACCAACAAGCGGAATTGGATACGGTAAATTCTTTTCAATCAAAACATTCGCATTGACCAAACTCGGATATAAGAATTGTATAATGTCTTGAAACAAGTCATTAAGCCAAAACCGTTCCGATTCATTCCACATTTCTTTTTTTGATACGAGTAAAAATTGCGAAATACGAAAATTTAATTGATCTAATTCATGCGAAATAATATCTAAATACGATAAACTCGGATGATCTGCCTTTAATAATTTGACAAACCCCATAATGGAAGTAAGCGGATTACGAAATTCATGTACAAAACTAGCTGACATTTGTCCTAAAATCGTCAGTCTTTCTTTATGTGTTTCGTTAATATATTGCTGTTTTTCCTCTAAATTCTTCGATATAATTTCCGAGTATTTTAAAACGGTATAATAAATTAATTTGTCAAAACAAGTATGTATTTTTGCCATAATTGGTTTCAATTCACGAGCGCTAACATCTAATTCACACATCGCTTCGAAAAGTTCATTTCTTCCCACGTTTGCGTTATAAACAAAATCTCCAATATTCGCATCTGCTCCAGCACGTTCAATAGCAATTTTCTCACATAACGGTTGAAGATAATTTATATCTTTATCTTCCATAGTAAGTTCGATAATTAACTCTAGTAAATCCTCTCCATTTTGAACTACTTCTAGTTTAAATGGATCTTTTTCGGAAATTATCATTTTGTTTTTCCAGTTCTCTACGAATTGGTGCCTATTGTTTTTCAAGTGTGAACAAAATATTTCTTTAATATCCTTATCGATTGGAAAAACCTCCATTCCCTCCATTTCCATACGACGAATACCCTTTATATTTTGAATATTAACACAAAAAATACGATTCGTTAATAGATTTTTGTCACATTTTGTTAA
>NZ_JBEUTW010000578.1:0-1956 GCF_040492675.1 Bacillus sp. AP50 | reverse complement strand
ACATATAACCACTTATTAAAATCTATAGTATATTCGTTATTTAGTTCGAAATATTCGTTCATTTTATACAAATACATATGTATTAAATTGCGGAAGATATTACTTGTTTGACAAAACCTAAATCTACCATTATCATCAACACGAACCTAGTTATAGGAGTGATAAAAATGAAAATTTATGTTGATGCAGATGCTTGTCCTGTAAAAGATGTGATTATTTTAGAGGCTACGAATGCAGAAATTCCTGTAACCCTCGTTACTAGCTTTTCTCATTATTCTAATGCTCAGCAACCAAAAGGTGTGGAAACAATATATGTTGATTCCGGAGCAGATGCTGCAGATTACCGAATTATGCAGTTAGCAAAAAAAGAAGATTTAATCGTAACACAAGATTACGGTCTTGCTTCGCTCGCTTTAGCAAAAGGCTGTATCGTTCTACACCATAAAGGCTATAAGTATACGAATGATAACATCGAACAATTGTTACAAACACGATATTTAAGTGCAATGGTTCGAAAAAGTGGTAAACGTACAAAGGGACCGAAACCATTTACAGCAGAAGATAAAGAGAAATTTAGAGAGCTCTTTAAAAGTATGATCGCACTTTAAAAATGAATCGTCTATTTGCAAGGAAAACTTCGCAAAACAAAGAAGAGAATATTGTAATGAACATTCTCTTCTTGAGGTTTACCCTTTAAAATGAAGGTAAATTATCTAAGTTATTTTCTTTTATTCCATCAGGTTCACTACGTATAATATCTCTGCCATACTTATGAAATACGTCCACATGAGCTAACTTCCCTGATTTTGCTTCACTAAGAGCAGTCATATAATCTAACTCTCTCCCGCTACTTGTTTTAAAAGCAATCAAATCACCTTCATCATTTTTACGAACAGCAACAATTTGTTCTGCTCCTGAAGTAACTTCCTGAGCTATTTCAAATTGAGCTTGCTCTTCCCCTTGATGTAAATAATCATTATATACTTTTTCAAAGTCTTTTTTGTCCATTAAACTCACCTCCAAAACATTTTATTAGTATGGTTGGGAGGTGTTGGTTTTATGTAATTTTCTGTTAGAAAAACGAATTTTTAATACCTACGCAACCCCTTCAAAGTCTCCAATATATCATCTGTAAAGGCTGTACTACCTTCTGTCTCTAAAGCTCTGAAATAAAAACTTCTTAGGAAAGTTCTAATATTTTGTACTAAAATAGCATGCTGCGGATGTCGGATGTCTTCAACAGTTGCTATACTATGTAACCAGTTGCTCCACTCTTCTTCAGTTAAAAGATTTTGGTTACGTAAAGACATAATTGGCTTTACTAATCTCTCATCTTCAAAGTGTACATATACGTAATCACTTAATCGAACCTTTTGACGAACAGCTGCAAGAATCGCATACGAAAATTCACGATTTTGTATTGTACGTGCTAACGCATCAAGCGCATCTGCTGCATGTGCAGTAGAGTGTGCCCAGCCTTTTCCTTCTACGTAACCTCTTACATCTTCTTCTAAATATACATATTCCAGCACTTGTTCTGCTACACTGTACAGTTGTTCTTCGGATAACAACGGTTCTCTTTCATGAACAGATAAAATAAGCGGTGGAATTAATACGGAGAATGCACGTTTAAATACAGAGTCTGTTCCCTTTTCACCAATTTTATAAAATAAATAATCAGGACTAATTGCTTGTAACATTAATCCTCTTAACTCTTTTTGTCTAAATACATCATTTGTAATCCATGTGTGAAGCGTACTATAAATTAAATCATCACGTAATTCAGCATCAGGTGATCCGATATAATCTAGCATCCACTGCGCATATGGATATGCATCTACGTCTTCTGGTACAGCATAATTATTATTTTTAATTTGTAGTAGTTCTTCTTTTAGTTCTAGTACTTCATTCATTCTATTCCCTGTCCCCTTTTTACGTTTTTTTATTGCCTTATCC
>NZ_JBEUTW010000577.1:0-3737 GCF_040492675.1 Bacillus sp. AP50 | reverse complement strand
ATATGTATAAATGTAAAAAGCACATAGCTTTCACTATGCACTTCATTTCTCCTACCCTATTTAAAATCCTATAATTAATATCATAATTATAGAAATAACCGGAAGCCCAACTAATAACGAGACATGAAACACAACTGATAAATCATTCCCAATGGTCGCCTCCACAGGATCTTTCGCCGGGGAACCAAGAAACCCGATTAATCGATCGAATCGACTTACCGTTTTTGGAAAGTCTGGTATTTCTACATGATCACTATCTAAATGTTGCTTTAACTTATATTCACTCTTAAAGGGATTTTCGCTCAATTTCGTCCACCTCCAGCAATTGTTTCAATTTCTTTATTCCATTATGAAGTCTCGATTTCACCGTTCCAATCGGAATGTTTAATATTTCTGCAATTTCTTTTTGCTGCATGTCATGATAATAAGAAAGGATTAGGACCGCTCTTTGTTCTTCTGGAACTTTCAAAATTGCTTCTCTAACTGTGAGCCGATCTTCGTGAGAAAATTCTTTTTCCGGAATCGGCACTAAAAACGGCAAAAGCGTACGCCACTTTTTTCTCCTATTTAATTTATTAATCATAAGACGATAACCAATTTGAAATAAATACGTTTTTATTTTGCCTTTTTCAAGTTCATACATATGTTTCTTACGCTCTAGCGTCAAAAACGTATCTTGTACAAGGTCGATACTTAATTGTTCATCTCGATTAAATCGATATAAAAATGTGTATAGCGCTGGTTTGATTAAAACATATAGTTTTTCCCCAGCCTGCTTATCTCCACTTTGATACGCAAGCATGAGCTCCTCCTCAATCCCAATCTGCGCCATGATTTTTGATCTCCTTTATTCCTTTTAACGTTAATGAAATGCGAGAGATTAAATATGCAATTGCAATAAAAACCCACAACTGCGATTGATTTGTAAAAAATTGAACATATGGATTTTGAATTGTAAATCCCATTGGAACTAAAAAAATTAAAACCTGCACACATATGCATGCATACAACGCAAGGCAGACAGAAATAGTGTCAAATACATTCCAGCGAAAATACACTTTTGTTTTTGTAAAATCAATTTTATATCCATTTTTCCGTACTATATGTTTTCTATCAAATGGAATAATGATTGAAAACATAACACCCATTATAACTCCAGCTGTAAGCATTGATACTCTATATCCAATTGGTATCGGTAAGAAAAGACCACAAGAAAATACAACTATAATTCCAATTACAGCAAGAGTAAGAAGTAATTTATTAGACATATAAAAGCCTCCCTCATCTATTCTTTCATAAATGTATACAGACGAGGAAGGCACTTCGTTCAAATATTATTTTAGTTTTTTTATAATCTTTGCAGGATTCCCGCCAACTACTACATTATTAGGCACATCTTTCGTTACGACAGCACCAGATGCGATCACCGCATTGTCTCCAATTGTTACACCTGGATTAATAATTGCTCTTCCACCAATCCATACGTTATCGCCAATTGTAACTGGTTTTCCGTATTCTGATCCGCTTATACGCTCAATTGAATCAAGTGGGTGCGTTGCTGTATAAATGTGAACACCTGGAGCTAACATACAGTTCACTCCGATTATTACCGGGCATACGTCTAGAATCGTACAGTCAAAGTTCGCGTAAAAATTTTCACCGACATGAATGTTATAGCCGTAATCACATCTAAAAGAAGATTCAAGATGAATGTTATCTCCAGTCGTTCCGAATAATTCTTTTACGATTTCGCTACGCTCTTTTAATTGTACTTCTGGCGTTTCATTTAATTTTCTCGTTAATATACGAGCTTGCTCCCTCTCTTGAACTAAAACTGGATCAGCCGGTATGTACATTTCTCCTAGTATCATCTTTTCCTTTTCTGTTTTCATCATACTATCCCCTTTAACTTATATATATAAGTTCATGATATCATAAAAAAGAAAGGCCTGAACATTTTTCGTTCAGACCTTTCTCTCTTAATCTTCCATCGTTGATAAGTCACCTGTTGGTAAGTTTAACTCCCACGCTTTTAATACGCGGCGCATAATTTTACCACTTCTCGTTTTCGGTAATTTATCTCTAAATTCAATTTGTCTCGGCGCTGCATGAGCTGCTAGGCCTTTCTTTACAAATTGACGAATTTCTTCTTTTAATTCATCAGATGGTTCGTATCCTGCTCGAAGTGCGATAAATGCTTTAATAATTTCGCCGCGCACCGGATCAGGAATACCAATTACACCAGCTTCTGCAACAGCAGCATGCTCGATTAATTTACTTTCTACTTCAAACGGACCAACGCGCTCACCTGACGTCATAATTACATCGTCAATACGCCCTTGGAACCAGAAGTATCCATCTTCATCCATATAGGCAGAGTCACCTGATACGTACCAATCTCCCGGCATGAAATAAGATTCATATTTTTGCTGGTTATTCCAGATCCCACGCATCATAGATGGCCAACCTTTCGCAATTGCTAAGTTACCCATTGTGTAAGGAGGCACTTCATTTCCTTCATTATCAACAATCGCTGCTTTCACACCTGGAATTGGTTTACCCATTGAGCCTGGACGGATTTCCATACAAGGGTAGTTACAAATAACTTGTCCACCTGTTTCTGTCATCCACCACGTATCATGAATACGAAGTCCAAATGCGTTCATACCCCAGCGAATTACTTCTGGATTTAACGGCTCACCAACGCTTAATACGTGGCGCACTTGTGATAAGTCATATTTTTTAATTGCGTCTTGTCCAGCTCCCATTAACATACGGAATGCTGTTGGTGCGCTGTACCAAACCGTCACACCGTAATCTTGCAGTGCTTCATACCAAGCTTCTGGACTAAAGCGTCCACCTAAAATAACGTTTGACGCTCCAACTAACCACGGTGCGAAAATACCGTAAGCTGTTCCAGTTACCCAGCCCGGGTCAGCAGTACACCAATATACATCGTCTTCTTTTAAATCTAATACCCACTTCGCCGTTTGATAGTGCTGAACCATTGCGTTTTGCGCATGAAGCACACCTTTTGGCTTACCAGTAGAACCAGACGTGTAATGTAGAATCAAGCCGTCTTCACGGCCTAACCATTCAATATGTAATTCTTTTGAAGCTTGTTCAAATAAAGGATTGAACGCTACCGTTTTACCGCCTTCTTCTACATTATCTCCAACAAGGAAAACTGTTTTTAAAGCCGGTAAATCATTTAATGGTACGCGCTCTAACAATTCAGGCGTTGTAATTAACACCTTTGCTTCGCTATCTTCTAAGCGATCGCGAACTGCGCCTTCCATAAATGCTTCAAATAGCGGTCCAACAATTGCTCCTAATTTCACTGCACCTAAAAGTGCGAAATATAACTCTGGAGAACGTGGCATAAAAATAAAAACGCGATCGCCTTTTTCTACATCGCCATAATTCTTAAGGACGTTTCCTGCTTTATTAGAAAAATCCTTCATTTCCTTAAATGTATATTTCTCTTTTCGCGATCCATCTTGATAATAAAGAGCTACTTTATTCTTTCGATCGGATTTCGCATGCTTATCAATTGCCTCATACGCCATATTTACTCGGCCTGTTTCATTCCAAGTAAAGTTTTTATTAACCTCTTCCCAGTTAAAATTCGCGTATGCCTCATCATAATTCGGCAAATTATTTTCTCCTTTAATGACAGGAAGCGTTTCTACTTTCATACTTTACATCCCCCTCCTATGTATTCTATTATCTATTAT
>NZ_JBEUTW010000576.1:0-2296 GCF_040492675.1 Bacillus sp. AP50 | reverse complement strand
ATTTAATACGATGAAGATACCGGAATTAAAAATTCCTGATATTGAGTCAACAGTTTTAACAGATGTGTATAAGAGTACATCCTTTTAATATGACTTGGAGAATAATGCGATATGAAGGTGAAACAGAGAATAAAATTGAGGTTGACTATAACTCAGCATTATATAAACCAGAGAGTATTAGTGATTTAGTTGAAAGGTATATATATTTGTTACAAAAATTAATGAAGAATGTGAATGAACCTATTCATTCATTGGATTTGCTTTTAGAAAAAGATCATCGTCTATACAAAGAGATGAACTCAAATGCTCTTACATATCCTAATTTAAAAACATTAGATCAATTAATTGATCTACAAGCATTAAAATCGCCAAATCAAATAGCGATTTCAATGGGTGGAAAATCCATTACCTATTATGAATTACAGCAAAGGTCCAATCAAATTGCGAATTATTTACGTGAAAATGATATAAAAAAGGGACAACGTGTAAGTATTATTATGGCGAGAGAGATTGATACCATTGTATGGGTTGTAGGGATCCTAAAATCAGGTGGAGTTTATGTACCAATTGATCCAAAGTTTCCTGAAAAAAGAATAGAATACATCTTAAAAGATAGCGAAAGTCAAATGATTATTACCAAGAAAGAATACAGGGGATTGGTTGAAAGTTTTGCCATTCATACAATTTATCTAGAAGATTTTCATTACGTTAATTCTATAGAAAATATTGCGCCTACACATACCGTAGAAGATGCAGCTTATATTATCTACACGTCAGGTTCAACAGGTTTGCCAAAAGGAGTCGTTGTACCACATAAAGGCGTAATTAACTTATCATATTCAGTAATCAATACATTCCATTTAGGCAAAGAAGATGTGTTTTTACAATTTGCAACGATCATTTTTGACGCCTCCATTATGGAAATATTTCCGATTTTGCTATGTGGAGGAAGAATGCATTTAATTTCTGAAATCGAAAAACGTTCAGCAGAGGAATTTATAAATGTAAGTCAAAAGAATGGTATTACAAATGTGGTTTTACCAACTGCGTTTTTTAAATTAATAGCTGATATGCCAAAAGAAATGTTACTTAAATTAAATTCTGTAAAACGTTTATTTGTGGGAGGGGAAACCTTACCTGCAGAATCAGTTCGTAAATGGCAAAGTAAACTAGGGTTAAAGATTCCAGTTCTTAATGCATATGGTCCTACTGAAACTACTGTATGTGCAACCATGTATGAAGTAAATGGTGAGATACAAAAAGAAATTTCTAATATTCCAATAGGTAAACCAATTGCTAATAGTGAAGTTTTCGTGGTAAGTCCGTTCAATACATTATGTCCGTCAGGTGTAGTAGGTGAGTTATTTATTGGCGGTGATGGAGTTGCCAACGGATATTTAAATCAAAAGGAAAAAACAGAAGAGTCGTTTATTTCTTTTGGTAAATCCTATAATAAGGATAAAAAGATGTATCGTACTGGGGATTTAGTCCGTCTTTTACCAAATGGAAATTTAGAATTTATCGGAAGGAAAGATAATCAAGTAAAAATACGTGGGTATCGAATTGAGCTGGATGAAATCGAAGGAACATTATTTAAACATCCAGAGGTGAGAGATGCTGTAGTATTCACTTATCAAAACGACAAAATCGTTAGTTTTTATTTATCTAAAGACAATACAGAACTAAAACAAGAGGCATTAAAAACATTCTTAAGTGAAAGTTTACCAGATTTTATGATGCCAAATTATATATTTCACCTTGAAAATTTTCCTGTATCACCAAGCGGGAAACTAGATAGAAAAAAATTAGAATTACAAATCCCATCTTTACTTGAAAACATGCAGAAGCAATATGTTCCACCGATAAGTGAAACAGAAAAAAGATTGGCAAAAACATGGGCAGAGATTTTAAATTTAGGGAAATATAGAATCGGCAGAGATGATGACTTTTTTAAACTTGGGGGACATTCATTAATTGCTGTGCAAGTGTTAAATCAAATTCAAAAAGAGTTTCATCTAAAAATTGAAATTAGAGATATTTTTGAGCATACAACGATTGCTAGTCTATCTGCTTACATCGATAAATTAATGGCAGTAAATCATGATAGGGAAGAACAGGAGATGCAAGTATTAAAAGTCGCAAATAAGGAAAGTTATCAGTTATCAAGTGCTCAAAAAAGAATCTGGTTTTTAAATAAGTATAACGCCATTAATAGAGTATATGATACACCACTACACATATATATTGAGCCGAGTTTAAATAAGGATATTCTACAAGACACCATAAGATTTTTAGT
>NZ_JBEUTW010000575.1:0-2720 GCF_040492675.1 Bacillus sp. AP50 | reverse complement strand
ATTTTGTTGATTCTCAATTAACAAAGCTACTTTTAGGAACAATAGGATTAATAATTTGTGCTTTACTCCCATATGAAATATGGAAAAAACGAATAGTCTCAATCTGTATTATGGTTGGGGGGATTTTTTTATTAATTATGGTTTTATGGAAAGGAAAAGTGGTAAATAATGCTCAATCATGGATCTTTGGAATACAGCCAGCTGAATTTCTTAAATTAGGAACAATCCTTGTAACAGCCCGTTTTTTTGCATTGCGACAAGAACAAGCTAAAAATAACTGGCGTGGTATCGGAAAACTTTTATTTTTTTTAGCTACAATTTTTTTTCTTATCTTTAAACAACCAAATTTAGGATCTGCACTTTTAATATTAGGTATAGGTTTTAGCATATTTCTTTGTTCAGGAATAAATATAAATCTACTAATCAAAAGAACTACCATCGGTTCTATTTTATGGTTACCTATTTTATATTATTTGATTCAATATAGTTTATCAACAGTTCAAAAGACACGTATTACTACGATTTTCAATCCCTTTCTTGATGCGCAAGGAAATGGATACCAGCTTGTAAACTCTTTTATTGCCATTGGCTCTGGAGGAAGCACTGGTCGTGGATTTGGAAATAGCATACAAAAAACAGGTTATCTTCCAGAACCACACACTGATTTTATAATGGCAATAGTTTCTGAAGAACTAGGATTTATTGGTGTATTTATTCTATTGGTTGGAGTTTTGACTATGGTACTTCGCTCCTTAAAAATTGCACAATTATGTGTAGATCCATTCGGCAGTTTTATAGCAATTGGTATAGGATGTATGATTGGTATGCAATCAGTTGTAAATTTAGGTGGTATTACGGGACTATTTCCTCTTACAGGTACTCCATTTCCATTTGTAAGTTTTGGTGGAAGTTCTTTAATGGTCAATTTAATAGCAATAGGAATATTGCTTAATATCTCAATTTTCAATAAAATAAGACTTTCTCCTTTTTAAAATCTATTGTACTATAGTCATTTTTGTTACATTTAGAGAGATTATACAGGCTTTCAGAATGATTTGATCAAACTGTAGATTTATTAATTTTAGACGAACATTTAAAATATTTTATAGCATAGAATAGACAGTATACAGTAGACACCACTAATATCTACTAGGTGAATAAAAATGAAGGAGAAAATAAATGACTCTAAATATAAATAGAGTATTCCCACGTAATTGGTATGCTGTGAGTTATGCAAAAGATATAAAAAAGATTCCAGTAAAAAAAAGAGTTGCTGGCAAAGATTTTGTATTATATCGGGATGAAAAAGACGAAGTTCAGGCCCTATCACCTTACTGCCCTCATCGTGGCGCTGACTTATCACTGGGACAAGTAGTAAATGGTAAACTAGTCTGTCCCTACCATGGTTGGGAGTTCGATAGTTGTGGTACTTGTGTAAGAATTCCATCCCAACCCAATAAACCTATCCCGAAATTTGCTCATACCCTGTAAAAGAAAAGATTGGGTTGATTTGGATATATCCTGATAATGAGGAAACTCCACCTGAATGGCAAACTTTTCATGTAATGGAGAACACTCCTTTTAAACTCTCTTTCTTCCACGCCACTTGGAATGCACACCTTACTCGATCAATCGAATCTGTGCTGGATATTGCTCATCTTGCTTATGTACATAAAAAAACGATTGGTAGAAAAACAAAAGCCGAATCAACCAATTATAAGCTGGAGGGAACACTGGATCAGTTTATATTCTCAAATGGTGATGCTTACCTTGAATACAAATTCCCACATCAGTGGATGCTTCACAGTGGCAAACAGGAGAATGAGTCATTTATTCAGTACATTACGTTTACACCAATTGATGAAGAAGAGACATTAATTATGGGATATACCGGAAGGACATTTTTAAAGTACTTCCCTTTACTAGACCAAATTTTAGCTAAATTTAGTTTAAGAGTACTAAAAGAGGATCAAATTATTGTAGAAAGTCAACATCCTAGACCTATACCAGAAGCTTTAAAAATGGAGGCCCATGTTCATGCAGATATGGTTCAAGTTCAGTTTAGAAAACGTTGGTTTCAGTTTTTACAAAATGGGTCTTGTTTTTCACTTGATTAAAGGCACGTAACGCAGTATTAAATATAGGTGTAGTGATGTTGATAGACGTGGATGATACCCCATCGCCATCAAGCTAAAATTTTATAGTACCCCCTGAACCCAATTTTGTACTAACTCGTAACAAAAAATCCCTTCAAAAAAAGAAAGGCGCCTATGCACCTTTCTTTTGTAATTCATTCTCACTCTCTTAGCATTCAGAATCCCTTATGAATCACTTTAATGCGTCATTGTACGGACCTAATTACTCTTTAAAAAAGTAATAATTTGTCTCCTTACTTTTCAGTAACATATTTCCTCTTATTATTAAAAATAAGTCGTTTCTGCTTAATATTTTTACTATAACTCTAACTAGTGCTAACCAAAGGATCATAATAAGCCAAATATAATTTATTAATCACGTTTAAAGTACATAAGTCTGCACTGATTGAAAATGCAGAACCAGCATTAATATCGTTTAGCGTATTCCTAATCCGCTAACGACTTAAATCACCTTATTTCACTCTCTTCGGTAAAGCTGAGCCTGAATGTTCAATTACTGGATGAACATAAACATTAATGTCAGCATTACTAAAATAATTTTCACCTTGATCCCAATTCTTACTT
>NZ_JBEUTW010000574.1:0-1294 GCF_040492675.1 Bacillus sp. AP50 | reverse complement strand
CGGAATATTTAGTAAAAGAAATAGAAAAGTTTTTAAACAAGAGTGAGGTTTAGTCTTAATTTATATTATTTTTCAAATACATATCATTCTTTTAAAAGACTGTAAGAGGACCATTAATTGGTCCTCTTATTTTGGTTATTAGTTGAACGACTCGGGTTGTTACTTCCTACAAATCATAGGGAAAATAAAGAAGTATTATAGAGGTAGTAAATGATGTTGAGAAATATTTGAAAAGAAGGAAAACAAAAAGAATAAAACGAATGTTACATTTACACGTATTCAAAAGTGGTCTGAAATGAAAATAATACATTTTCAGGAGGGATTACGATGAGTAGTACAGTGAATAAACAAAAAGGTATACAATTGATTCCGTTTACCGTAAATAAGGTGGTAGAACAAGTAAATGAAATTCCACCAGGTGTACAACTGATTCACGCTCCGCAAGTATGGGAAAAGAGTGTGAAGGGGCAAGATGTAGTCGTTGCCGTATTAGATACAGGGTGTGATACTAATCATATAGATTTAAAAGATCGTATTATCGGCGGAAGAAATTTCACAAAAGATTATGAAGCTGATCAAAATGTGTATCTTGATAATAACGGACATGGTACTCATGTTGCGGGAACGATTGCCGCGACTGAAAATGGTGTCGGTGTATTAGGAGTTGCACCACTTGCTAAAATGTTAGTATTAAAAGTTTTAGCGGGAGATGGTTCTGGAAGTTATGAGCAAATTATTGAGGCAATTCATTATGCTGTAAATTGGAGAGGGCCGAATCAAGAGAAAGTGAGAATTATTTCAATGTCACTTGGTGGTCCGCAAGATGTTCCAGAATTACATGAAGCAATTCAAAATGCGGTAAAGCAGGATGTTCTCGTTGTATGTGCTGCTGGAAATAATGGAGATTGCGATGATGAAACAGAGGAACTAGACTTTCCGGGTGCGTACTCTGAGGTAATTGAAGTTGGTGCCGTTAATTTAGAGCGGAAGATTGCATGTTTTAGTAATTCAAATCAAGAAATTGATCTAGTAGCGCCAGGTGATGAAATATTATCTACGTATCCAGAAGGAAAATATGCTGTGTTAAGTGGAACTTCCATGGCGACGCCGCATGTTGCTGGAGCGCTCGCCTTGCTCATTAAACAGTGTGAGAAAGAATACGGTCGAAAGTTATCGGAGCCGGAAATATATGCACAACTCATTAAAAGAACTGTACCTTTAGGGTACGAACGTACATCTGAAGGGAATGGATTAATAGATTTATTAAAAGAATAGCCATATTAAAAAACATCTC
>NZ_JBEUTW010000573.1:0-2368 GCF_040492675.1 Bacillus sp. AP50 | reverse complement strand
GAATCTGCTTATTTATTAAATTTCTTGAATCCACATACCATAGTTAGGAAGAGCTAATTTTAATTTATTAAATGTTTCATCAACCCATGATTTAGTATTAAAATCTCCTACGATAATTCGATAATTATCATTTCCTAAATTCTCCTCCCACAAACCATAACCAGGTAGAATTTCTTTTACTCTATTCATTGTGGAATCCTTCCACTCAGACGTATTAAAGTCACCAAGGTGGATACGATAAAACGTTTTGTTTTCCTCTTCTCCCAAGAACCATTTAAGAGATTTGTCACCATTCAAACGGTTAACATCACAATTCCCAATTCCAGACACATACCCACCTGTTGTATTGTCTGCATATTGCCATAAATCACAACTATATTTCGGCTTATTGCCGTAGCGTGGAACCCATAAAAAATCAGCTTTTACATTACTTAACCCATATTTTTCATACATATGGTGGCTTACATATAAACCAACTTTCCACCCTGCCGCTTTACATGTATCAATAAATGCTTGAGATGCTGCAGCTAATTTACTTGGTCCACAACTTGCGAGTGTATCATCTTCTACATCTAACACTAAGAATCTAGCATTTGGACTAACTCGTGCCATAAAATCTTTCGCTTCCACAATTGCATCATTAACACTCACATAACACCCGTAAGCATATGCTGCATGCGGGATCCCATATGCTTCTAATTTTTGCACATGCTGATTATACAATTTATCACGTTTCAATGAACCATATTGCACACGACAAATAGCAAGATCTAGATTTTTCGCCGCCACAGCCCAATTAATATTATCATTCCATTTTGAAATATCAACAATATATCCCATACTTTAATCCCATCCTTTTTTAACGTAAAATATCAAATTTTTTCAAAAATCCATTCGCATAATTTGCCCCTCTACTTGCCAATAATCCTGCAGATATAATGGATATATATTTTCCATATCCATTCAAGTCAAAGAAGTTTAAATTAAAAGCAAATGCTAAAGAAATACCTACCAAAATAGATAACAGATACGTGAAACGATCTTGAATGGTTCTATTAGGTATCATGTTTTTTAGAATCTCTGTAAGAGATTCTGTTAGAATTGCTAAAATCACTAACAATGCTCCATTCTCTAGCATTGACTGTAAAAGGTCATTCATTTTCTATTCCTCCAATTTAAAATAGTGCATACCAAGTTTGCATACCAACTACACCATCAATAGATAAGAAACTAGAATTACGCTGATACTCTTTAACCTTTTCTTCTGTTTCCTTACCAAATATGCCATCAACACTCACTTTTAACGTTCTTTGAATCGCCTCTATATTCCGTCCCCTATCGCCTTGTTTTATAGGCTTCCCTGGATATGGTCGAACAGGAGGAATTCTCATATACTCTTTTAGTTCTAAGTTGATGTAATTCTTGCCTAATTGAGGTGAACCTGGCTCGATTAAAATACTTTGTCCTTCATACAATGCATGGATGTCCAGTTCTGGATTTAATTTTTTTAAACAATCTGCTTTTATACCAAATTGTGTGGTTAAAGACTGAAGCGTATCAGTTGCACGTATTGTATATAACTTTCCATTTTTGACCGATACCTGTTTAGCTATCATATTGGTTTCCTTTGTACAACTTTCAAACTCGTCTACTACATCCATAATGAATTGATTAAAGCTTTTACCTACAAATTCTAGTCCTTTAGTGGGATCACTTCTCAGCTTAGAATCTAGTACATCATGCCCTATAATATCTCGGCGAGGATTTAGTCCAAACTTATAACAAATATAAGCATGCAGCCAAATATAGCGCTTATACGAATCTACCTTATCAATTTTTTCACCGTAGCATAATTCCACTCCGATGGCAGAATTATTAGCACATGTATCATATAATGCATTACTAGTATTAACATCATAAATTACATGAAAGGCATATTCTGGTTCATGTGTCACAGCAGGTATACACTCAATAATTTGTTTATCATCTACGAGAAAATGTACCGCAGTATTTGATTGATTCTGTGTACGTTGATAATAATCTACACTTTCTCTTGCTGTTAAGTTTGGATGCTCTATACCATGTGCCACAATAAATTGAACATAAATACGATTACCAGGACGCTTGGTTGATCCTTCATCCAGATAATCCGTTTCAATTTCAAATTTTTTCTTAAATCCCACATCAAGACCTCCTCATGCCTGAATAAAACGAAGAACATTAATCTCGTATTGCAATACTTGATTTGCATTATTATAAGGAGAATATTTAATGGTTTAACATTTACTAAGAATAATAAATATATTTAAAATAAAAACATATAGAGGTAGTCCTTGTTTTTAAAATAACTAATTATTCTGAATGCACC
>NZ_JBEUTW010000572.1:0-2115 GCF_040492675.1 Bacillus sp. AP50 | reverse complement strand
GTGTGGTATTGATTTAAAATAAAGTTTGATAATTTATAAAAAAGATTGATAAAACCCTGTATTAATATAAGATTTTTCTTTTGCCCCTTAAATTTCAGTTGTATTGTTCAATTAAAGGGCCAGATTGTTGAGGAAACAGGAATAATAAGAATACTCAATAGATTGTTTGTGAAGTGTTACACTTAAACTAACGGGCAGTTTAGCTTAAGTACATTTTTTCACAAATTTAAAGGGGGATATTTCCCCATTTTTTATACTAGCTTAACGTTGATTCGGGAATGTTGAACTTAGCTACCTGCTAATTGAATTCTACTTCATCTGGAGACCTTTAAATTAAAATGTTTCCTTTCTTCTGACAGACTTATTAAATTTCGAAAACAATCAATTCAATCATCTTTTCGTATAGAAAAACTTATTAAGAAACATGCACTAGAAAAAATATAAATCATATATAGGAGATATCCCGTTTGAATGCTTGAGGAGGATATTATGAAACCTATGTTACCTAGTGAAAAATATTTCGGTAATTTAGAACTAGTTTATGCATTTTATGGGGCTATGCCTACAGGTGTTACTGTTTCAGAAACCGGTCGTATTTTCATTTGCTTTCCGAAATGGGGAGACGATGTTAAATTTACGGTGGCGGAAATTTTTGAGGATAAATTGCAGCCTTATCCTAATTTACAAACCAATTTGGTTAATCCCGAGAATATCCCAATGACTTTCATCAGTGTCCAAAGTGTAGTTGCTGATGGAAGGGGAACGCTTTGGATATTAGATACAGCGGCACCCAATTTTTCTGAACCTATTAAAGGGGGGGCAAAATTAGTCGCTGTTGATTTAGAAACCAATACAATAAGAAAAGTATATACCTTTACAGAAGATGTTGTCCTGCCTACAACTTATCTGAATGATGTCCGTTTTGATTTTCGTGTTGGAAAAGCAGGTTATGCCTATATAACGGATTCTTCTTCAAGAGGACCAGGAGCTATTATCGTCGTAGATTTATCAAATGGAAACGCGTTTAGACGGTTAAATGGAGCAAATTCAACTTCACCCGATCCCTATTTTTTACCGAAAGTAGAAGGTCAAATTTTAATGAATCGAAACAAAGACGGTTCAACTTCTCCATTTAGGTTGGCGTCTGATAGTCTTGCGATTTCTCCCGATGGAAAGATATTATTTTTTGCTCCACTAACCAGTCGGCATTTGTTCTCGATCTCAACAGAAGCCTTGAGAGACAGAACGATACCGGACATGAATTTACCTTATCATGTGGAGTATTGGGGAGAAAAAGGTGCGTCTGATGGAATGATCACCGATGCAAAGGGAGCTGTTTATGCTGGAGATTATGAAAACAACAGTATCCGTAAGATATTGCCAAATGGCATAATGGAAGCTATCGCACATGATCCGAGAATTTTGTGGCCGGATACTTTTTCAATTGGTCCGGATCAATATTTGTATGTCATTGTGAACCAATTACATCGACAGCCTAGATTTCATTATGGAAAAGACTTACGACAGAAACCTTATAGTTTACTTCGTATCAAAATTGATGAATTTCCTGCTCCGACCTCTTCATAATAAAAATAGTCAATTAATTGTTTTCATTGATAGAAAATGATCAAACTTTTTTATAAAACCAAAACATAAACCTGCTGGATAAGAATCCATTTTGATCAATCTTTTTCAAAATGGATTCTTTTTATTGACCATAGAATACGGGTTAACACGATATTTTTAATCAAACTTTATTTTAAAATTACGAAGGAACTCATGAATGTTTTAAAAAATATGGTGAAGTAGTAATACCCCAACTTATGAGTGAAATTAATGAAAAGTTAAAATGGGATGTTATTTCAAATGTATAAATAAAGGTAAAGAAATAGGCGCTGAAGAAATTGAAAAACTATTAGCGGATTTATCACCAGAACAAGTAAAGATTGCTTTTTATCAAGAAAGTAAGGAATATGTAAAAATACTAAATCAAACTGATTATGATCAAAGAAGTAAATTAGAAGAAAGTGAATTAAAAGCAATTCTAAGTGAAATGAAAGAGGAGGAAATAATAGAGTTTTTAAAATTTGAAAAGAATTCATTGATGAGATGGAC
>NZ_JBEUTW010000571.1:0-4223 GCF_040492675.1 Bacillus sp. AP50 | reverse complement strand
AAATATACTATATGAAATGATGTACATGAGTTTGAAATTCATGTAACGAGGTAAGCGCTACATAACAATGACTAATATTTAAAGTTTTCGTACCTATAGAATTCAATTCATGTTATATAAATCAATTGTTAGAAAGGAACAGGTGTAATGAATCAAATTTCATTTGAAGATTTATTTGAAGAAGAAAAAGAAAAGGTGGAGGTAGCTGAGATATGTAAGGTACCAGCCCCTTTATCACCATTACAAAAAGATATTTTAGAATTAATTGATTCTGAAGAAATAAGTGCGCTTGAGCTATGTGAACGATTAATACGATCTGGTAAAATACCCGATGAAAGATTCACTACGAATAAGCCTAAAGCATATGGACAAGTATGTTTACTATTAGAAGGTTTTGTTACAGAAGGAAAACTTATTTTTATCAAAGATGATGAGAAAAGAGATAGGGTATATAAATTGAAAGAAGAAGTTTGAGATGTATAGTGGGAGATGAATGATTGGTTCCCTTTAACTTGCAGCTCCGTTAGTCTAGTAATGTCCACAAAAAAGGTGTCAATCTCTCCTACATTGACACCTTCATACTTTTAACACCTTACATACTTACGCTTGAAACCAAGTCTTCCTCTATCAAGTTCTTTCTGAATACTCTCTGTAGCATTTAGCAAACTGCTTTTTTTATTATCACGTTTGACTTCAACTATACCAACTTCTTTTGCAGTCTCGACTGCTTTTTCATGTAGTGGTACATATGATATTGCCACGGTGTTTAGGAAATTATTCATAGCGGATTTTGTTCGTTCTGGAGAATGATGAATTGTATCTTTCACCATTTCAAGCATATCGGAAATTTTACTTTCGGAAAATTCATTGTCTTTGCGATTTCCTAAAAGCCAACAGTAGCAACTCCATCCGGCAGACATTTTAAGCTCGTCCCCACTTGCAATCCATTTATCAGCAACATCTTGTGCAATATTTGACTCCGATAAAGTTACTGCCACTACATAATCAGATAGCATATAAAAATATGCCCCGTCTATCCAGCGATCAAAATCAGACTTACTCATAGCTTTTGGATCGGCAATAATACCTGCAAAGTACATAGCATCGTAGTTACCTGTGGCATAAAGCTCTTCAGCTAACTCTTGATTTAATTTTATTTTTTTAGCGATTGGTTTCATAGCACCTGTAGCTACTCCGAATACTGGCTCATGCGCACCGTTAGATATGTATATTTTTTTCGTTCGTTCCTTACCTAGAGCCTCAAGTTCTTGCATAACTGTTTTAAAATCCATAGTTGTGCAACTTCCTTTCTTCATGTGAAAGCCTTTTTAAGCCTTTCGTATTTCATGTGTTAATACTAATTGTATTCAAGGGGTATGTCTACTTTCTAAAAGTATCGAAACCGGTTAGTAATTTTGAAGGTTTTGATTTTTTGACTGCTACAAGCTATCTATAATGGTAAGAAGGTCACTGTAAGGAAGAATGAAAAGTATGTATAGTTTTTCCAATGAATATTTGGTATGATGGTGAATGGGAAAAATATACAAGCAGTTAGTGGTTCATAAAAGGGGGATTGAATTGAAAAGAACGCCTGAATTTGTATTAGGTTTAATTGGTGGCATTTTGGGAATTATTATTTCCATAATATTAATAGTTGTAGCGTTTAATATTATGGAAGGGGTTGATTACGAACTTTTAGCTTATTACTCTATTATTTTAACGGTTCAAATAGGGTTGTTCATTTTATCGTGTTTAGTAAACAAGGTTAATAATAAAGTTTATGGAGTTTGTATGATTGTGATTCCTATAGTTATGTTGTTTATGTCATTATTCTTTTTACTTATTCCGACAATTTTACAAATTATATCTGGTTCATTTGCATTTAGAACATTAAAGTTAGAATCGAATGTAAGCTAAATATAATTATTAACGTCTGAATATTCGGTTTTTTAAACATTTTCGTTTGCAGTTCAAATTAACATAAAGTACAAAGTTGTACGCTTTAGGAGGAGAAATAGATGATTATTTGGTCTGGTTGGGGTTTTTTAGTCGCAATTATTGTAATTATTAATACTCTTTTGGGTAAGGCTATCTTTGGATCTATAACGGGGGACGCTACATATTTTCAAGGCCATAGTTGGCCAATGGCGGTAATGTTTATTATATCAGGGGTTATGTCTTGGTATTTAGGTAAATATATTAATAAGCCAGATGGGAAAGTTTATATAGATGCCGAAACTGGTGAAAAAGTTATGTTTAACAAAAAGCACTCATTATTTTTTATAAAAATGGAATATTGGGGACCGATTCTAGGAGTTATTGCGATTGTAACTTTAATTACAAGATAAAAAAAGAGGATGGGTATAGCAAGAGTAATCTATTCAAGTAGAAGGAGAAATCAGTCATGAATGCAAAGAAACTACTAGGGGTAGCAGTTCCGGTCATGTTGTTATTTGGTTGTGGAGTTTCTGAGAAAACGAACACTTCTAAACAGGAGAAAACGGAAGAGTCTAAAGTAAAAGAATCGAAGTCTAATAGTAAGAAAGAAAAAATTTCAAAGGAAGACTATCCTAATAAAGTGTATAAATTAGGGGTAGAGTTTGATAAGTTGTTTGCGGAGCATAACAATATTACAAGAGAGGTTTTTGACGGTAAGAAAAAGAAATCAGATATAGTAGATAGTGTGAAAGAATTAAATAAAGTGTTAGATAAATTTGAGTCGATAGATCCCCCTGCAGAGTATGTAAACCAACAAAAAGATTTTGAAAAAGCAATTAGTTATTTTAGAGAGTCTTTTTCTTTAATAAATGAAGTATTCACCAGAAAAGAAAAAAGAGAAAAAGGTGATAAGACTGATAAAGAGTTAATAGAGAAATCTGAAAAGCTAGTGAAAGAAGGAGATATTTACTGGCTTAAGGCATTCAAAGATCTTGAAGGAGATATTAAAATCGGTGACGGTACAGTATCAATGAAAGATTTGAAAGAGTTAGATAAGAAAGCTGGAATTAATACAGATAACGTTATGAAGAATGTGAAAGATGGTACGGAATTAATCGGTAATTGGGGATTCCAAGGAACAGACGGTTTCAATATGTCACTCATTTTAAAAGGTGATAAGACATTTGAAACGTATGGTAAAGGTGAGCATCCAAATAAAAAGAATTATATTGAAGGAACTTGGGAATATGATAAGGAAGCTTTTACAATCTATTTACATCTCAATAAACGTTTAGTAGACGGTGTAGAAGATACAATTCAAAAAAAGAAAATAGCATATAAAGTTCAAGATTATGATGGGGAAAACTTGCAATTATTTAATGAGACGTCATTTAATACAATTAAGTATGTGAAGCAAAGTTAAAGTTATGAAGGACTAGGTTTAAATGGCCTGGTCCTTCATTAAAGTGCGAGTATGTAAATAATATGTTATCTTTCGTTCTGTTTACTTAGTATCATGTTATTCTTTAATAGAGTAATAAATGGAGTTTTGCATTAAATATATGAGGTTGGTTACAAATGATCAAAAAATTTACTAGATTAGTATTAATAGTGGTTATCCCAATCAGTCTTATTACAGGTTGTGGGGCTGCTGAAAACACTGAAGCACAAAAGCCGAAAGCGGTACAAACGGAGAAAAAGGACTATATGGATTACTCATATGGTAGCAAAGGTATATTAGTAAGTGGCAAAGCGAAAGAACGCCAACAATACGAGATTGGATATATGGATGATAATAAGTTAATTGGGATTGACGAAAATATTGAAGACTGCATTATTTTAGATAATAAAGATGAAGCAGGTCTCATTTGGAAGCAAATAGAGCGTGGATCTATTATTGAAGTGCAATACGGTAAGGATCGCAATGATATCGTAGGCGTGCAATTCGTAGGAGATCGTGAGTCATATGAAATTAGTGATAAGTTTGATCGGAATACGATAAATGAGATTGTTGAAAACGTTAAAGGGAATTTGTAATAGATGTATTTCGATAGTATAGGATCTCTTATTATGAAATTGTATGCCAGTTATTTGTCTAAGTTTAAATTGATTATTTTGACGGTATTTGTAATTAGTTGTAAAATAATGTTTGTTGACGAAATTTATAAAAAGTATGTTAGATGAAATTCATCTGTAGGGATGACATATAAATATTTTCTTAATGAGTATAAAATGAAATAATTAAAATATATAAATAAAAAGAAAATATAATAGAAGTACATAGT
>NZ_JBEUTW010000570.1:0-1940 GCF_040492675.1 Bacillus sp. AP50 | reverse complement strand
AAATAACATCGTATTATGTCAGATTTTAATTAGGGGAGAGAAATTTTATGTTGAAAAAAATCATTCCAGTTGCTTTAGCATTAAGTACAGTTACTTTTACTAGTGTATTTGCTATGCCTTCAGCCCAAGCAAGTACAGAATCAAACCGCTACATAGATGTACAAATGCTCGGTATTAACGATTTTCATGGGCAACTAGACACTGTAAAAAAAATTAACAATAAAGATGCAGGGGGAATTGAGTACTTAGGGGCTTATTTACGTGATCGTGAAAAACAAAATCCGAATACATTAAAGGTACATGCTGGAGATGTTGTTGGAGCAAGTACTCCTGTTTCAGCATTATTACAAGACGAACCTACGATTGAATTTCTAAATGATTTGAAATTCGATGTTGGAACGATAGGGAATCATGAATTTGATGAAGGTGTTGAAGAAATGAACCGCCTTATTTATGGTGGATACCATGAGAAAACAGGAAATTTTAAAGGGGCAAAATTCCCATATGTTGCTGCAAATTTCTATAATAAATCCACCGGTCGTTTATTTTTACCACCATTCACTATAAAAAAGGTACAAGGAGTTCCTGTTGGATTTATCGGAGTCGTAACAACGGATGTTCCTAACCTTGTTATGCCTACTATGCTAAAGAATGTAGAAATTACAGATGAAGTTGAAGCTATTAACAAATCCGTAAAGCAATTAAAAAAACTAGGCGTTAAATCTATCGTTGTTCTTGCACATAACGGAGGTATAACAGATGGGAACGGCGTAACAAATGGTGATATCGTCCGATTAGCAAATGAGACTGATCCAGAAGTCGATGTTATTTTTGGTGGCCATAGCCACACTTATGTAAATGGAACTGTTAATAATAAACTTGTCGTACAAGCAAATTCATATGGTATGGCTTTTGCTGATGTTGATGTAAAGATTGATCGTAAAACACAAGATATTGTTGAGAAAAAAGCAGAAATTGTTACAACTTATCATGAAGGCATAGAGCCTGATAAAAAAATAAAGAAGAAGATGGAGAAATATCAAGCAAAAATCGCACCTCTTGTTAATGAAGTTGTAGGTAAGTCTATTGCGCCACTAGATCGCAAACTCAATACGGCTGGTGAATCTACTCTTGGAAATTTAGTTGCTGATGCCCAGCGTACAACAATGCAATCCCAAATTGCACTTATGAATCCTGGTGGTATTCGTAATGACTTAGATGCTGGTGATATTACATGGGGAGAGATATATGGTATTCAACCATTCGGAAATCAATTAATAAAAGTAAATTTAACAGGTCAAGACATTCGTGATATTTTAAATCAACAATGGCAAAAAGACATAACAAGAATGCTTCAAATTTCAGGGATCCAATACACTTGGGATGCGAACAAGCCCAATGGAGAAAAAGTAACAAGTATTCGCTTAACGAATGGAGAAGAAATTATTCCTTCTAAAACTTACAGCGTCGTTGCTAACGCATTTCTAGCTTCAGGGGGAGATGGATTTGTATCCTTTAAAAACGGTAAAGATGCTGAAACAGGACCAACTGATTTTGAAGCATTAGTAGATTATATAAAAAAATCAAAAGAACCAATTCAGTCTGTTATTGATGGAAGAATTCAAAAGATAAATTAGTTTTTTATTAATCTCAAAAACAACTAGATTACCTGTGCACTATACTCTTTAGTGTGCAGGTAATCTATTTTTTTGATTTGAAATAGTCTAACTGTGGCCAATGGGTATACCGTCTAGATGCAGAGTGCCGAAAAAAATGAAGTGAACAAAAAATAACCCCTAAATTAACTCTATGATAAAGAGACTACAAACAATCAAAATTTGGAACTTCATATTAACCATATATTAACTACGTTAATAATACATACTGAAATTGAATACTTTAGATAACATCATTTATAACGAATATCTGTACATTATAAT
>NZ_JBEUTW010000569.1:0-7932 GCF_040492675.1 Bacillus sp. AP50 | reverse complement strand
ATGTACATGTTGCATGAGTTGTAACGAAAAAAGACATAAATTTGGGAATAGTTGGCTTTTTAAAATCAGTTATGTAACTACTATTAAAAAGCGAGGTGAATAATATGGAACAAAAACATAATGGCATTATTTTTACTGCAATACCAGACGAATCAAATGAATATTATCAACCATTTTATGAAGACTTGATTTACTTTAATGAATGTTTAAATGAAAAGAAATCAATTGCGGATCAACTTATATCTTTATCTGTTGAAGAACAAGACTTTCATACGAGCTGTTTTGAGTATGATGATATTTGGCTAAGAGATGTTGCACCGGTTGTCACAAATCATCTAGTTAAATTTAAATATCGACCAAATTATTTGCCAGATGATCAAGGGCGATATTTAGATCAACAATTTAATAAATGGTTGAAAAAGAATGACTTTGAATATGTAAAATCCCCATTAATATTAGATGGTGGTAATCTTATTTGGAATAAAAAAGATACTGTAATATTAACAGAACGCATATTTGATGATAACGATGATTGGACAGAAGAGGAAATTATTGAGCAGTTAGAATGGGATTTAGATGTGAGCCGAGTTATTATTATTCCTGCTGAAGAAGGGGATGTACTAGCACACGCAGACGGAATGGTTAAATTTATTGATGAACATACAATGTTTATTAGTGATTTTTTAGGGGATCATGAATTTACATATAGTGTTCAAGAGATTATTAAAGAACAAATGCCAGAAGCTGAATTTATAGTTGTTCCTTCATCATATACAGAGAAAGGACAATATGATCAAGAGATAGCATCGGCAAAAGGGTTGTATATAAATATGTTAGAATCATGTGATGCTCTTTATGTTCCTAAGTTTGGACTAGCTAAAGATGAGGAAGTTTTACGATATATTCAACAGTATACGGAGAAACAAGTTATTCAAATTCATGTAGGAGAAATATCAACAATGGGGGGCACGATGAATTGTTTAACGTGGTATTGTCCAAGTCATTTGTTACCTTCGAAAATGAGAAGATTGAAAAATCAGAATGGAAATTTTTCAATGAAGAAGATTTTTGATTGGTTTTAATAAATAAGTAATGAAAAGAAAATATATTCAAGGAGTATTGATATGTATACCATCGCTGAGTTTTCTCGGATTTGTAAAATGAGTACGCGGATGTTAAGACATTATGACAAAGAGGAGATATTAAAACCGGCATATGTGAATCCGGTTAATGGGTATAGGTATTATGAACAAGAGCAACTGGAAGTAGCGCTGAAAATAAAAAAGCTAAGGGAGTATAAATTTCCTCTTCCAAAAATTAAAATTGTTTTGCAGTCATCGGATCAAGATTCGTTTGTTCAACATATACAATCACAAATTATCGAGTTGTCTCAGGAAGTGAAGCAAAATTTACAGGTTATTTCAGAAATGAATGAAATGGTAATGGTGAATAGTAGTCTAAATATTGCTCGCCATAGAAGTTACGATATATTAATGGGAATGAGGAACGAAGTAACGTTAATTACTCAAAGAGTAAAAATAGATATAGATGATATGGATGATTATTTTTATGACTTATATGAAGAGGTACAAAAAAATAACTTTCAAATAGTTGGTTCTCCATCTGCAGTCTTTTATGATGAAGAATATATTCCAAGTAACAGTGATATTGAGTTAAGAATTCCGGTTATGCAGGGGAATGATGAAGACGTAGCACAAGAGTATGAAATGAAACAACTAAGTCCACATCATATCGTTACTACTATGCATTATGGAAGTTACGACTATATAGGTTACGCTTATATAGCGTTAGAAGAATGGATTGAAAGAAATGGGTATGTAATAATTAATTCGCCATATGAGGTTTATATAAAGGGACCTGAATGTGATTGTTTAGCAGAAGAGTATGTGACACAAATTTGTTTTCTAGTTACGAAAATAGAATGAGAATAAGGATTGACATTAACATTATGTCAATCCTTATTCTATGTATGAAAGCAATTTATCATAATAAAAAGGAGAAGTAAAGAATCACCTTATAAAGTTGCTACAAGTAAATGAAGATATTCCTGTTGACCTTAACACGATGTCAAAGTATAGACTGTACGTACATTCATATAAGGGGTGAACACGTATGAGAAATATAGAGAATAGTTTGTTTTATATGCCTGCGGAATGGGAGAAACATGAAGGTACATGGCTCCAATGGCCACATGATAAAGCACATAGAGGTGAAGGCTACAGAGCTAAGTTAGATGATATTTGGATATCGATGGCAAAGGAGCTTCACTATGGAGAAAATGTCCATATTGTTGTATGTGATGAAGAAGAGAAAATACATGTCCAATCGAAGTTAATTGAAGCTAATGTAAATATGGATAAAATTGATTTCTTAATTCAAGAAACTGATGATATTTGGATACGAGATAACGGACCAATCTTTGTAACGGATAAGGAAGGGAATCGCTGCCTAACGCACTGGATATTTAATGGTTGGGGAAATAAATATCCGTACGAAAAAGACGCTAATATTCCGAATAAAATAAGTGAAATGTATCGTATTCCAAAAGTTGAATCTAGTGTCTGTCTAGAGGGTGGGGGAATTGAGATAAACGGAAACGGGACCTTAATGGCGGCGAAAACGTCTATTATAAATGAAAATTGAAATCCCACACTAAGTCAGAAAGAAATTGAAATGGAGTTAACGAAATATTTAGGAGTAACAAATTTTATATGGATAACTGGTATACGCGGAGAAGATAATTATGATGAAGATACGGATTATCATATTGATGGCGCGGCACGGTTTGTAAATGAAAATACGATACTGTATGAATATGATCCTTTCGATGAAGGAGAGCCATACCTTTTGGAGGCGTACGAAAAGCATTATCAAGAATTACGGCAAGCGAAAAATATAGATGGAAAGCCATTTCAGCTCATTCCAGTACCAGTAACAAGAAAAGTGGTAAAAGAAGCAGATTGTAAAGGATCGTACTTAAATTTTTACATTGGTAATGAAGTTGTATTGGTACCTATATACGGTGATGAACATGATAAATTAGGGCTTCAAATCATTGAAGGTCAATTTCCAGGGAGAAGAATTGTCGGTATATATGTTAACGAATTGTATGCATACGGTGGTATGATTCATTGTGTGACGCAGCAGCATATAGAATAGAGTAATTCAAATAAAAAGCATGCAGAGCATATACTCTGCATGCTTTTTATAATGTTGAAAACTCCTCAACAAGTTGAGTGAATTGTTTCAATGCACTTTCAATCGGTTCTGGCGTTGTTAAATCGACGCCAGCTTTTTTCAATAAGTTTAATGGGTAGTCTGAACTTCCGCCTTTAAGGAATTCAATATAATTTTTCTGAGCATTCGGATCACCGCTTAATAGTTTATCAGCGATTTGAATGGCAGATGCGAATCCAGTTGCATATTTGTATACGTAAAACGGGCGATAGAAATGAGGGATTCTAGCCCATCCGTATTTTACTTCTTCATCAAATACAAGTGAATCACCGTTATATTCTTTAAATAGCTTTTCATAAATTTCACTGAAGACTTGTGCATGTAATGGTTTACCTTGTTCAGCCATTTCATGTGTGATTTTTTCAAATTCTGCAAACATAATTTGTGTAAAGAAAGTACCTTTAAATTTCTCAATAAAATGGTTAACTAAATGGTTACGCACGTTCGTATCTTTTGCTTCTTTTAATAAATAGTGAATTAATAACACTTCATTTACTGTAGAAGCGACTTCTGCGACAAAGATAGAATAATGTGCAGAAATTCTTGGTTGGTATCCATGTGAATAGTGCGTATGCATACCGTGACCGCATTCATGAGTAAGAGTGAACAGGCTGTTTAAATCATCGTGATGATTTAAAAGAATGAAAGGATGAACGCCGTATACACCGAAGTTATAAGCACCAGAACGTTTCCCTGGTGTTTCTCTTACGTCTATATATCTTTTATCTTTAAAAGTTTTTAATGTCTCAATATATTCTTCTCCTAAAGGAGCTAGTGATGCAATCATAATGTCAAATGCTTCACTATATGGGATGTCTTGTTTTACACCTTCTACTAAATCGACGCCTAAGTCGTATTGTCTTAGTTCATCTAGGTTTAATTTTTCTTTTCGAATTTCATTGTATGTATGTAATGCTTGAATGTTTTTTTTCGTTGTATCAATTAGGTTTTCATATACTTCTTTCGGAACCATATCGCCAAATAATGATTTCTCTAGCGCTGATGGATAGTTTCTTAATTTCGAAACAGTAACATTATTTTTAATAGCAGCGGATAAAGTAGATGCGATGGAATTCTTTAACTGAACATATGGTTTGTAATATGCTTTATAAGCTTCTTTACGCTTTTCACGATTCGTATCTTCTATTAACTTTGCATACATTCCGCGTGTTAAGTTCACTTTTTCTCCATCGTCAGTCGTCACTTCACCAAATAATATATCTGCATTATTTAACATACCAAATGTGTGCTGTGGAGAAGAAAGAGCTTCACCCATTTGTGATAAAATTTCTTCTTGGTCCTTATTTAATACGTGTTTTTTATAACGGTATAATTCAAATAAGTCTTCTTTATAATATTGTAAGCCTTCTGTTTCTTCTATGTAAGAATGTAATGTGTTTTCGTCTATGCTAAGTAAGAAGGGGGAAAAGAAAGATTTCGCTGCACTTACTTTCACGTGTAATTGTGATACTTTATCGACAAGAGATTGCGCGTCAGTATCGCGTGTATCAAGGTCAGATTGTAATCGTGCATAAGCGAACATTAAAGATATTATGCTAGAAACTTCTTCACTCTTCGTTAAATAAGCTAATAAACTATTGCCATCGTGAATATTTCCATTAAACTCGTGTAATTCCTTTGTTAATACTTCAATTTTATGAAAATCACTTTCCCAATCTTCAATTGTATGGTAAATGTCTGTTAAATCCCATTTTTCTATATCAGCTACTTGTAATCGATCTTTAAGTTCTGTCATAATCATTTCCTTTCTAAACATGTAGTTATATTTCTATATAACTATGAAATACAACAAATTGCAAAAAATCCCTGCTGAAAATTGAAAAGCCCTGCTGAAATAACAAGGCTTACTTACTTATAGTGTAATTCCGAATTTTGAATGTAAAAGGTTTGTATATTGCATGTCTGTAACGGTTTCTTTCGTTTTTTTACCATTTTTTGCTACTGTAAGGCTATCTTTCGTTAAAGAGGCATGCCCATCTTCAGTTAGTTTTACAATAAGAGGTACTTTATTAAAGGGTGATCCTTCATGTTCAACGATAATTTTTTGTGCTGTATTTGCTTTTTCTTCATCCACTTCTTCTATATAAAATGCATAGCCTAACGTCCAATCATCAGCAGAAGATTGATCCAAGAACTCATTGTTTTTCCGCATCTCTAAAATGTAGTTTCCCTTTTCGGTCATTTCTTTACGAATACGATAATCTCCTGTAATAGAGTGAATGACTTCACCTGAGAAAGGGACAGGGGCAAGAGGTAAGTATGATCCGAATCCTACTTCAATTAAATAAAGTTCATTATGATGTGTTAAAACGGTTGCGATATGGCCAGAATCAACAGCCCATATGGAGTTTGCAGCGTTATAAACTGTTCCTGAAACGAGATGAACATCGAATCCAGAATCTTTCAGGAAGTAATACATAGTAGGGTTGAGTTCATAACAAAGACCGCCACGGTTATTTACTAAAATTTTCTCTTTCAAATTTTCTTTTGATATTTCTTTAAAATTCTTTTCGAGAATATTTAAGTTTTCAAAAGGAACAGTTTGTGCCATTGCGTACATAATGTTAGATAAATCTTCAAATGAAACTGTGTCTTTTTCTTCTATATGTAATCGTGCGAAAAATTGTTTTTGAAAGTCTGTCATCGAAATCCCTCCGTTATGCTTTTATAGGTAAATTGTAAACAATCTTGAATAGGATGTGAAATTAAAACTACGTTGAATATTTGAAATTAGATTAAAAATAATATGAGAGAGTGAGAGATTGCTACTTTACTAACGGTGGGACGAATATTATAATAATTCTGATAAACTATGCAAACGCTTTCTTGGAAGGGGATGGTGTACAGATGTTTAAAAGAATAACAATAGTCGGATTGTCAGTTGTTATGTTTTTACCTAGTATATATGACGGGAGTAAAGCATATGCAGACACAGTTAACAATGGAACGTTAATGCAGTATTTTGAGTGGTATGCTCCGAATGATGGGAATCATTGGAATCGTTTGCGTACTGATGCTGAAAATTTAGCGGAAAAAGGAATTACATCTGTTTGGATACCACCTGCATATAAAGGAACTACGCAAAATGACGTAGGATATGGAGCATATGATTTATATGATCTGGGGGAATTCAATCAAAAGGGAACAGTGCGGACGAAATATGGGACGAAAGCACAATTGAAATCTGCAATTGACGCTTTACATAAGAAAAACATCGATGTATACGGTGATGTAGTTATGAATCATAAAGGTGGGGCTGATTATACAGAAACTGTCACAGCAGTTGAGGTAGACCCGAGCAATCGGAATATTGAAGTATCAGGTGATTATGAAATTAGTGCGTGGACGGGATTTAACTTTCCAGGGCGTGGAGATTCTTATTCTAATTTCAAATGGAAATGGTATCATTTTGACGGAACGGATTGGGATGAAGGAAGGAAATTAAACCGAATTTATAAATTTAGGGGCATAGGTAAAGCATGGGACTGGGAAGTGTCTAGCGAGAATGGGAATTATGATTATTTGATGTATGCGGATCTTGATTTTGATCATCCAGATGTTGCGAATGAAATGAAAAAATGGGGAACGTGGTATGCGAATGAATTAAATTTAGATGGTTTTCGTTTAGATGCTGTTAAACATATTGATCATGAATATTTGCGCGATTGGGTAAATCACGTTAGACAGCAAACAGGGAAAGAAATGTTTACAGTAGCTGAATATTGGCAAAATGATATCCAGACTTTAAATAATTATTTAGCGAAGGTTAATTATAATCAATCTGTGTTCGATGCACCACTTCATTATAATTTTCATTATGCTTCAACAGGAAATGGAAATTATGATATGAGAAATATTTTAAAAGGAACGGTAGTTGCGAATCATCCTACACTTGCGGTTACTCTAGTTGAAAATCATGATTCACAGCCTGGTCAGTCATTGGAATCTGTAGTGAGCCCTTGGTTCAAGCCGCTGGCATATGCATTTATTTTAACGCGTGCAGAGGGGTATCCTTCTGTTTTCTATGGTGATTACTATGGTACAAAAGGAAATAGTAACTATGAAATTCCAGCGTTAAAGGATAAAATTGATCCGATTTTGACGGCACGAAAAAACTTTGCATATGGTACGCAGCGTGATTATTTTGATCATCCAGATGTGATTGGCTGGACAAGAGAAGGTGATAGTGTACATGCTAATTCTGGTTTAGCAACATTAATCTCTGATGGACCAGGAGGGTCAAAGTGGATGGATGTTGGGAAGAATAACGCAGGTGAAGTATGGTACGATATTACGGGTAATCAAACAAATACTGTAACAATTAATAAGGATGGTTGGGGACAATTCCAAGTAAGTGGAGGATCAGTTTCCATATATGTTCAGCAGTAATTTGGTGATGAAAAAGAAGAGGTAGACTGAAATATAAGTTTTCCTCTTCCTTTTTACATTCTGTATAGTTATAAAAGTATGACACCTTTACTTCTCACGTAACATATAGTATGATGATTTCAATAAATTAGATTTCAATGACTATAATATAAATTAATGAGAGGTGCTTTTTGTGAGTGCGGTAGGTATTAAATAGGAAAAATTTAATGAAATAAATCGGATAAGACCAGGGGATTTTTATGTACATCATACCCCTAATTTTGT
>NZ_JBEUTW010000568.1:0-2758 GCF_040492675.1 Bacillus sp. AP50 | reverse complement strand
CTGATAAATTCAAAGTGAAATTTGAGTTCGTTGATAATGGAAAAGATCAAAATCAATTCCAAGGCGATAAGTTACAATTAAATTGGACGTTTGATGCACAACAAACAGCAGGTGAAGAAAGATAATAAGAAAAAGGGCTATCACATGGATAGCCCTTTTTCTATTTTTCTAGTATTTGTCTATCAATTTTAATAGTTCTTTACTATAATATAGATAATGTTCTGTATAAAGAACGTAATGTTCGATGGGAGAGATTAAGATGCTGAAAAGACCGCGTAATTTTAAAAAGATGCTTATATTGCCGTGTATGTGTTCTATTACGTTTTATTTAGGATCTCAAATTATGACGCATACAGAAGCGGCGTTCATTCATGAAACGAAAGTAGAAGCGACGCTTTCTACAGCAATTATATTTCCGAAAACAGTTAATACGTTAAAAGAGCAATCTGAGAAACATAAACAGTTTATTGAGCGTGAGTATGGAACGATGAAGGGAAAATCGAAAGCAACTTCTATTGAAGAAATAAAACAGGCGATTTCTGTATGGCAACAAGGGCGTGAGAAAATTGTTGCTGAGAAGGAAGCCCTGCAAAATGTATATACTGAAATAGAAGCTCCTTACAATCAAATACAAGAAGAATTAAAGGTAAATAAAGATGAGTCGATGCAGCAAGTGTCCATATATGTAAATGAAGGCTTCCGCAGTATCAAAGAGAAGCGTGACTATATTGAGAAAGAAATTAGCTTGAAAGCTATTGATGAGCAAATTCAGGCTCTTCAGCAACAATTAAACGTTGCAATTGAAGCGGAAGGACAAAAGAAAGCAGAAGAACAAGAACAGAAGAAAGTAGAAGAGCAAAAGAAAGCGGAAGAACAGAAAAAGCTAGAAGAACAGAAGAAAGCGGAAGAACAGAAAAAGCTAGAAGAGCAAAAGAAAGTGGAGTAACTGCTTTAGTGAAACAGCCGGAAAACAAGAATGTGGTGTAAGAGAGAGTGAACGAATAAGCAAGACTAGTAATATTTATACGAGTGTGAGGGAACGTTAGCCCTCACCTCTTTGTTTTTCTTTTTTCTTATAGTATTAAATGATTTGAGTGTGAAAAAAGTTATAAATTATCATTGTTTTTTTCTGAAAAGTCTAAATGATATTGAGAAATAAAAATAACTGAAAATATTAATAAATATGTGTTGTGTTTATATAGGGTTGTTCGTTATAATGAACATAAGGTTTTTAAAAAAGAACGCATATTAGCTAAGCTAATATAGTTTTCTTTACATCTCTTATTGAAAAATAAGTGATAAAAATATAAAAAAAAGCTAGGGGGAATTGATTGTGAGTCTGAAAAAGAAATTAGGTATGGGAGTTGCATCAGCAGCATTGGGGTTAGCTTTAATTGGTGGAGGAACATTTGCATTCTTTAGCGATAAAGAAGTATCAAACAATACATTTGCAGCTGGGACGTTAGACCTTACATTAAACCCTAAGACGCTTGTAGATATTAAAGATTTAAAACCAGGGGATTCTGTTAAGAAAGAGTTCCTATTACAAAACAGCGGTTCGTTAACTATTAAAGACGTTAAATTAGCAACAAAGTATACTGTTAAAGATGCAAAAGGTGATAATGCTGGTGAAGACTTTGGTAAGCACGTTAAAGTAAAATTCCTTTGGAACTGGGATAAACAAAGTGAGCCTGTATACGAAACAACTTTAGCAGACTTACAAAAAGTTGATCCAGATCTTTTAGCTAAAGATATCTTTGCTCCTGAGTGGGGAGAAAAGGGTGGATTAGCAGCTGGTACAGAGGATTATCTATGGGTACAATTTGAATTTGTAGATGATGGAAAAGACCAAAATATCTTCCAAGGTGATACATTGAATTTAGAATGGACATTCAATGCTAACCAAGAAGCTGGGGAAGAAAAATAATAAAAAAAGCGGGTATTCCCGCTTTTTTTTATAAAGAAAAAGAAGTGCTGGTTGTAAGCACTTCTTTCTATTATTATTTTTGATTTTGCTTCCACTTTGTAAATTCAAGAAATTCACGAAATTGTTCTTTGGAGACACCAGAGTTCATTGCATCTTTAACGAGTTGTGTCCATTCGGAGTCTAGGTTAGTTTCCTTTGTTGTTTCATCATGAAGTAAAGTATCAACTGGAATTTGTAGAACTGCTGCGATCTTTTCAAGAAACTGAATGGAAGGGTTTTTTTGTAAATTTCGTTCTATAGAACTAATGTAAGATTTAGCAACGCCAGCTTTTTCGGCAAGTTCAGTTAATGAAATCCCTTTTTGTAAACGAAGGCGTTTTATACGTTCTCCAATCATATTTGCGCACCTTTCTATCAATATGTAGTTGTCTTATGATGTCATTATTATAACATAAACTTCGTTAAAAAGAACAAACCTATTGAGCCTGACTGGATGGCTTCATACGTTGGAAAAATTGCTCGATGTCTTGCATGGCGATACCAGCATCTAGAGCTTCAAGTATTAAATCAATCCATTCTTGATCCAGTGCGTCTGTCTTATCTTTGTACAAATGTAATTCCTCCCTAATTATCGGTCATAATTGCTGCTACAGAATACATGATAATGAAATCCGATTTTGTGTTTTATATAGTGAATTATCAAATATTGTGTAGATGAAACAAAGATAAAATCCCCATTAAACTCCCTCTATGGAAATTATAAATTGTTCGATAAAAACTTTCAATATTTTCAGAAAACATTGTTGAATTGTGATATATTCGTATGCTAAC
>NZ_JBEUTW010000567.1:0-4038 GCF_040492675.1 Bacillus sp. AP50 | reverse complement strand
TTTAAATGAAATGGTAAAACGTAACGTACAGGCACAAAGGCCAATTGAAATAGGTATATTGGAAGAAGAAGGTGTATGCTATAGTATTTTTTCATATTTAGAAGGGGAAGATGCGAAGAAGCTATTGCCTACGTATTCACCAAAAGAACAATATGATATTGGTATAGAGGCAGGAAAAGATTTAGCAAAAATGCATACATATGAGGCTCCTAATAATATACTTCCATGGTATGAAAGAGCTATGAA
Source organism: Bacillus sp. AP50 (assembly GCF_040492675.1). Classification (NCBI taxonomy): domain Bacteria; kingdom Bacillati; phylum Bacillota; class Bacilli; order Caryophanales; family Bacillaceae; genus Bacillus; species Bacillus sp. AP50. The sequence continues at coordinate 3,792 of NZ_JBEUTW010000567.1, read as the reverse complement.
AAAACATAGTAAATATGTAGAGGTATACAAAACATGCGGAATAAACATAAAAAATGATGATAAAATCATAAAGTTTATTGAAGAAAATGAAATATATTTAAAGAACCGCCCGAATCGATTTCAACACGATGATTTTCACTTAGAAAATATAATTGTACGTGATGCGAGATATGTAGGTGTTGTTGATTTTAATGGCTACGACTGGGGCGACCCAATTCATGATTTCGTAAAAATTGCACTGTTTGCAAGGGATATTAGTATTCCGTATTCAATCGGACAAATAGAAGGATATTTTAATGGGAGAATACCAGAGGAGTTCTGGAATTTATATGCGGTGTACGTTGGCATGACAGTTTTCTCCTCAGTTGTCTGGACATTACTAGCAGCGCCGCATATGTTAGATGATATGTTAGAGCGTCTTACTATAGTTTTAGAGGATCATAATAACTTTGAGTTATCGAAGCCAATTTGGTTTCAACCAGAGAAGATTGATATGACATAGAAAAGGTAGGTGTGATTCGCACCTACCTTTATTTTTTACCATCAAAATACTTATTTAATTTTCTTAAATGTAAGCGGCTGAGTACTTAATGTAGCTGGTACATGTAACTGAAGGGATGGGAATTCACCACTTACATTCATTTCATAAGCGAATAATAAGCTCATTTTCATTTGGAATAAGTCAACTTTTGTGGAGAAGATGTCGTAATGATGATGCCCTAATTGAATATCCATTTCCATAAATTGTACATATAACGAATCATCTCGTTTGTATACTTGTAATGTTCCGTATGCAGGATGTTCAAAAGTACCAGTATAATCCTCTAACTTGTGCGAAGGTGTAGTCCCTTTAATTTGTTCAGGGAGGGATTCAGTTGCTTCTTTCATCATTTCCTTCATTTTTTTAGTATCTTCTACAGCACGTTTATGCCAATCAATGGATTCTAATTCAAGTAGTTCGTCATAAATTTGATTAGCGAGATAAGTAGGAAGTAATGTTCCTCCAGCATTCGTTAAAATGACAAGGCCTATGTTTTCTGTTGGTATGAATGAAACAAGCGCTGAAAATCCATCGATATTACCGCCATGATGAATCACTTTTTTACCACGATAAGCGCTAATAAACCAACCAAGACCGTAACTATTTAATGGAGATTCAGGGAGTGATAAAACCGGTTGGTCTGGAATTGAATTGTGTGGTGTATACATTTGTTGTAATAATTCAGAGGAGATTAATTCATGATCTCCAAATTTTCCTTCATTTAAGTGGAGAAGTACCCAATTTGCCATATCTTCAATTGTGGAATTAATACACCCAGCAGCGCCAACTGTATCGATGTTACGGAATGGAACTGCTTTTATTTCACCGTCATTTTCAATGTAAGGTAAAGCGTAATCATCTGTAGTTTGTGAATCGTTAACAGAGAAGTTTGTATGTCTCATATTTAAAGGTTCTAAAATATGTTCTGTAGTGTATTGCTCCCACGTTTGATTTGTAATGTTTTCAACAATGTAGCTAATTGTTGCATACATTAAGTTGTTATATAGAAATGCAGTCCGGAACGGTGCATCAAGTGGTAAATGTTTTATTTTTTCAACGAGATCTTTTCGAGATAAGGAAGAACTGTACCAAAGAGCCTCATGACGACTCACTCCAGTTCGATGAGAAGCTAAATCACGTCCTGTAACTTGTGAGCTAGCAAGTAGTTCAGATAAAGTAAAATTAGGTATATAAGAAGGGACAGGAGCATCCCAATTAAACTTTTTTTGCTGTGCTAACAAGCTTAATGAAAGTGTACCAAACGCTTTCGTTGAGGAACCGATTGCGAATCGAGTATTCGGTGTAACAGCCTCTTTTGTTTCTATATTACGATAGCCGAAACCTTCTGAAAGAATAACTTCACCGTCTTTTATAACAGCGACAGCAACACCAGGAACATTTAAATCCTTCATCATTTTTTCAACCGTGGTTTGTAAAGAAGTCATAACAGGTGTTTCAATTTTAGACATATTTCTAACCTCCAAATATAAATTTTGATCTACCGCACTATACTTTCGGTAATAGAAAATGAAAACCTTTTAAAATATGGAAAGTTAATAATTTTGTAAGAATTAGCGCAAGAAATTTTATTAATTAAGATTATTAAATTTACCATTTTTCATGTTATGATAAATTCCATATACGATTGAAAGAAGGTTTTCCTACATATGAAACATGCTGAAAATGAATACTTAAATTTATGCCGCCATGTAATGGAACATGGTACGAAGAAAGAAGATCGTACAGGGACAGGAACTGTATCTGTATTTGGATATCAAATGCGTTTTGATTTGAGCAAAGGATTTCCTTTATTAACGACAAAAAGAGTACCATTTCGCCTTGTAGCAAGTGAACTACTTTGGTTTATGAAAGGTGATACAAATATTCGCTATTTATTGCAGCATAATAATAACATTTGGAATGAATGGGCGTTTAAGAGCTGGGTAGAAAGTGATGAGTATACTGGTCCTGACATGACTGATTTTGGTCTTCGCTCACAACAAGATGAAGAATTTAAAGTACAGTACGATGAGCAAATGGAATTGTTTAAAAAGAACGTTTTAGAAGATGATGAGTTCTCAAATAAATATGGTTATTTAGGAGACGTTTACGGTAAACAATGGCGTGCTTGGAAAACGACAGCTGGTGAGACACTTGATCAATTAAAAGATGTAATTGAAATGATTAAAAAAACACCAGACTCACGTCGTTTAATCGTTTCTGCTTGGAATCCTGAAGACGTACCGAGTATGGCATTACCGCCTTGTCATACATTATTCCAATTTTATGTAGCGGACGGAAAACTTTCTTGTCAGCTATATCAAAGAAGTGGTGACATATTCCTTGGAATTCCATTTAACATCGCAAGTTATTCACTACTAACACATTTAATTGCACATGAATGTGGTCTTGAAGTAGGAGAATTTGTTCATACAATTGGAGATGCACACATTTATACAAATCATTTTGAACAAGTAGAAAAGCAATTGGCACGTGAACCACGTCCATTCCCGAAACTTACATTAAATCCAGATGTGAAATCTGTGTTTGATTTTGAAATGGAAGATTTAAAGATTGAAGGATACGATCCGCATCCAGCAATTAAAGCACCGGTTGCAGTATAATTGTAGAGGAGATGAAAAAATGATTGTTTCATTTATGGTCGCGATGGACGAAAATAGAGTAATTGGTAAAGATAATAATTTACCTTGGCGTTTACCGAGTGAATTACAATACGTGAAGAAAACAACGATGGGCCACCCGCTTATTATGGGAAGAAAGAACTATGAAGCGATTGGTAGACCACTGCCTGGAAGACGTAATATTATTGTAACTCGTAATGAAGGGTATCATGTTGAAGGCTGTGAAGTTGTTCATTCTGTAGAAGAAGTATTTGAACTATGTAAAAATGAAGAAGAGATTTTTATTTTTGGCGGAGCGCAAATTTACAATCTCTTTTTACCTTATGTAGACAAGTTATATATAACAAAAATCCATTATGCATTTGAAGGAGATACATTCTTCCCAGAAATGGATATGACAAATTGGAAAGAGATTTTTGTAGAAAAAGGTTTAACGGATGAAAAAAACCCGTATACGTATTATTACCATGTATATGAGAAGCAACAATAATAAAAAAGATTGATGTGAGAATTCACATCAATCTTTTTATTTGTATTCACCAATATAAGTTTATAGATGAGATTCGATAGTGCTATAATGATAGGTAGCATGTAAAAATGCTAAAATTT
>NZ_JBEUTW010000566.1:0-1281 GCF_040492675.1 Bacillus sp. AP50 | reverse complement strand
AGTTTGTATGATTTTATATTTATTATAATTTTAATATATGAGCTAAATAATAAAAAGATAAGGATTGGTGAAAATGAATAAGAAAGTTTGTGTGGTAGGTTTAGGTTACATTGGTTTACCAACTTCAGCTATTTTTGCAAAAGCGGGATATGATGTTATAGGGGTAGATGTAAACCCTGTTGCAATTGAAATGATTAATCAAGGTAAAGTTCATATTGAAGAGGTTGGATTAGGAGAATTAGTTAAAGATGTAGTAGAAAAGGGGAAATTGAGCGCTAGTGTAGAACCAACCAAAGCCGATGTGTTTATTATTGCTGTTCCTACACCACACAATGCTGATCATACTGCAAATTTAGACTATGTCGTAGAAGCTACTAAGTCTATTTTACCATTCTTACAGAAGGAAAGTATTGTAATTGTAGAATCTACGATTCCACCAAGAACTATTGATGATATAGTGGCTCCAATTATTGAGGAACAGGGATGGAAAGTAGGGGAAGAAATTTACCTTGCACATTGTCCGGAACGTGTGTTACCTGGACGTATTTTAATTGAATTAGTAGAGAATACAAGAATAGTTGGTGGGATTAATAAAAAATCTACGCAAAAAGCAGCCGAAGTTTACGGTTGTTTTGTAAAAGGAGAAATCCTTGAAACTACTGCTGTAACAGCAGAAATGTCTAAGCTTATGGAAAACACATTCCGCGATGTAAATATTGCATTAGCAAATGAATTAGCAAAAATCTCTGAAAAACTTGGCGTAAATGCTTTAGAAGTTATTAAATTAGCTAACCATCATCCTCGAGTAAATTTACATCTTCCAGGACCAGGGGTTGGAGGACATTGTTTAGCAGTGGACCCGTATTTTATTATTGAAAAGGCACCCGAAGAGTCTCAATTAATTTCTAATGCGCGCTTTATAAATAATTCTATGCCTGTATTTGTTGTAGAACAATTAGCAAAAATTATTCCAGATAAAAATGCAAAAGTTGCAGTTTTAGGAATTACATATAAAGGTAATATCGATGATGTCAGAGAAAGTCCAGCTATGACAATTGTAGATTTACTTAAAGAACAGGGTTATGAAGTTGCTGTACATGATCCTCATGTTCATGAAAATCAGGTCCATTTTAATTTATATAGTCTAGAGAATGCTGTAAAAAATGCAGAATGTATTTTAGTACTAACAGACCATAATGAGTTTAAACAAATAGATGAACAAGTCATTATTGATAACGCAAGAAAGGCTATTATATTTGATACACGTAATTGTATGAATAT
>NZ_JBEUTW010000565.1:0-3346 GCF_040492675.1 Bacillus sp. AP50 | reverse complement strand
AGTTTACAATTCACCCTAATTATTCATTTAATTATATAACATATGTAAGAATCAATTCACATATTTCTGGAAATCCATCCACATACTATAGATAAATCAAATGAAATTTGGAGGATACATACATGAATAACAAAAATATGAATAAAAAAGAAAATGTTACTGAAAACACTACATCTATTCAAAATAATAATACTGCAAATCTTACTATCGAAGAACAAGCAATGAACGGCTTATACGGAATGCCCGAAACAACAATTGAAGATGCTGATCACGCTGCATCTGATGATTTGACTTCAAAAAATTAATTAACTACATTGAAAAAAGCCAAGGAAAATATCCTTGGCTTTTTTAACTATGCATCCACCTTTTGTATTTCTTCACTCTTTCTTGAAAGTTTACCTGGCCAAAAAGCAAATCGGCCTAAAACTACTGTAATCGCGGGTACAAGTAACGGTCTTACGATAAACGTATCTAGTAATACGCCAATTGCAGTTACAATACCAAATTGAACTAATACTTGAATTGGAAGTGTACCTAACACTGCAAAAGTTCCTGCTAAAATTAAACCAGCCGATGTAATAACACTACCTGTTTGTATTACACCATTCTTTACTGCATCCAAGTGATTTTGTGTCTTTCTGTTTTTCCATATTTCTGAAACCATAAAGATATTATAATCTTCACCTAAAGCAACTAAAAATACGAATGCGTACAACGGTATCGCACCTTGAATGGCCGGCGCACCCATACCGTAATGAAGTAATATCCATCCTGCTCCTAACGCTGAGAAGAATGATAAAACGACAGTTACAATTAAATAAATCATCGCAACAACCGATCGTAAGTAGACAAGTAATAGTAAAGCGATAATGCTAATCATTACTGGAATAATTACTGATTCATCACGTTCCGTAATTTGCTTTGTATCATATAATGAAGCTGTTTCCCCACCAATCCACAATTGATCTTTAGCATTACTAATCCCAGCACCTTTTAATACTTTTTCTATACTACTTTTCAATTTAGGAATTTGATCTAACGCTTCAATTGAGTATGGATTTTCCGCTAAAGAAACTTCATACATTTGTATTTGCTTATTTTCTTTTCCCTCTTTTGGCTCTTTCACTGTATTTACGAAAGAAAATTTCTCTAGTTCTTGTTTAATAGGAAGCTCTTTGCCTTTCGTATCAACAACAACTTTTATTGGTGCTAGTTCACCAGCTGAGAAATGATCACTAATTAACGTAAACCCTTCACGAGAAGGCATATCCTTTGGAAACGACTCTAATAAGTCATATGTGTATTGAATACGTGGTACGAATGAAGCCAATCCGCCTAATACAAATACAGTTAGCATAATTATTGTCCATGGTCTTCGTACTACAATATCTCCAAGTTTTTTACTAAAGGAGCCTTTTGATTTTTTAACTTTTACAGCCCTCTTTTTCTTTCTTGCAAACTCCTCATTCATTGAAGTTGTTCTCGGTATAAACGGGAAAAATGCAATTCTACCGAAAATTAATAATAGTGCTGGTAAAATTGTTAAAGCCGCGATTCCCATTATAAATACAGCAACACTAAATGGTACTGCAAATCGATGAAAGGCACCATAATGAGCAAGTAGTAATGTTCCTAATCCAAGTACAACAGTTAACGCACTCATTATTATTGCACCGCCAGATGCTTTAATCGCAAGTTGCAATGCTTTATATTTACTTTCTTCTTCTAACAAGTACTCTCTATATCTCGAAATTAAAAATAGACAATAGTCCGTTCCAGCGCCAAACAATAATACTGTCATAATTGATATCGCTTGGGCATCTACTTTAATCCATCCGTGATCAGCTAAAAAACCGAGTGTAGGACTAATAATACCGTATGCAAAGCCAACAACAAGTATAGGTAAAATCGCTAAAATTGGTGAACGATACAGTAAAATTAACAAAACTAACACTAGTAGTACAGTAGCCACTAACAATTTCACATCTGCTTGACTAAATAAACTAACTGCATCCGTTTGAATACCTACAGGTCCTGATAATCGAACATGTAAACCAGATTCACTTATTTTTTGTTTAAATGGATCTTCATCCACCTTACTACTCACTATTTTTCTAAACTCTTCAAGATTTCCTTTTAATATATCCGTACCAGCAGATTTATTAAAAAATACCGGTGTAACAAATGATGTACCATCTTTTGACGCACTTTTTGATAATACTTGCTCTGGGATTGTATCAAATGGTGGTAACGTTGATTGTTCTTTTAAAGGACTAGCTTTTAACTCCTTATAAACATCTTGTATGAGTTTATAATCCTGTGACTGTAATCCACCATCTCTATACCATACTACTAACAACGGATTCCCTGCATTATTCGGAAACTCTTTTTTTATAAGCGCTTCCGCTTGCTGTGACATAGCTGTTTCAGGTAAATTTTTCGGATTCGGTTCTTTCGTACTGTTTACTTGTGGTAACGTAAATGAAAGTAATAATGTAATAAGAATCCACACCGATAAAGTGATCCATTGCGTATTTTTCCCTGCCACAAGCCTCCCTAACATATGTAACGGGTGCTTTTTCATAAAAACCCACCTTCCTTTTTTCCTCCATTATTAATTATATATACTGGTCGGTTAATTAATCAAGAATGATTGAAAATTATGTTATAATTATCTCAATCATAAATGTCAGGAGCGAATGTATTTGGAACAAAAACAACGTCCTATCGGTAGGCCGCGTCAAAATAAAAATACAAAATCTACAAAAGAAACCATTTTAGAAGTAGCAACCCGCTTATTTCTTACACAAAATTATCAAGTCGTTTCTATGGATGAGGTCGCAAAAGTTTGTGGTGTTACGAAAGCAACTGTCTACTATTACTATTCAACAAAAGCCGATTTATTTACTGCTACTATGATCGAAATGATGGTACGTATACGTGAGAATATGTCTCAAATACTCTCTACAAACAAAACGTTAGAAGAAAGATTATTAGACTTCGCTAAAGTTTACTTACACGCAACGATGGATATTGATATGAAAAATTTTATGAAAGATGCAAAACTGTCGTTATCTGAAGAACAATTGAAAGAATTAAAAAATGCTGAAGATAATATGTATGAAGTACTAGAAAAAGCACTCGATAATGCGATGCACATCGGAGAAATCCCAAAAGGAAACGCTAAATTTGCGGCTCATGCTTTCGTATCTTTATTATCAATTGGGAATTTTAAAGATGAAAATCACAATCCTATTCTTGCAAATATAGATGAATTATCACAAGAAATCGTTTCTTTTTATTGGAACGGATTAGGTCATTCATATTAAACTGATTTGCTTTAATA
>NZ_JBEUTW010000564.1:0-2114 GCF_040492675.1 Bacillus sp. AP50 | reverse complement strand
GATTTTACTATGATATTCAATACTCCCTAACTATATATTAATTTATTTTGATGTAATAACATTATAAAATTGATCTTTGAAATACATATCATACATCTATTAGTTAGTAAAAAAGACTAAATCTTTCTACCTCATTTTCATTATATAAAAGACAGTAAATATCTGCTTTTAAAAATGGTCTAAGCATAAAGAACTACCATAATAGGACAAAAGGTGATAATTTCGGAAAATTGGTAAATAGCCTGAAGAAAGTAAAGGAGAAGTTGAAGGACAACAAGAAAGATTTTAACACAAGGAGTGGAACAAACAGAGATGAGTAAGCAGACATTAAAAGAATTCATGATCTTATTAGGGCTTATAGTTGTTGTTTTAGGTGTCATCATCTACAACGGAATAAGAGAAAGAGAGCGAGATCCATATAAACCATTGTACCGGGAGCAAACAGAGAAGAATCAAACCGAGAAGGACAACCCTTATTTGAACGATAAGAAGCGCCAACAGATTAACGAATTGTACAATTCTAGGGATGAGATTGAAAGTAGAATGAAATAGTATAATTCGGTTAGAAGGTTCTCACATCAATTGTGAGAGCTTTTTCTATTATAGGTATAAACATACATTAGTAGAATTATAGAAATGCTTATACTTATCAGGTATTTGCAATTTGGAGTATTGCCACATCACTATTTTGCTAAAATTTCACAGAATTTAAACCAGAAAAATTGTAGATTTTCAACTTTAGATGTTAATTTTCTTGTTTTGGAGTATTTGCTTTTATTAGCTTGATAGCGATGTAGCTCTACCTCGTTGTACACATTGACAGTATTTCTTGTATTAAAACCTAAGATACTAAAACAAACAAAAGTTTTTTCATTTATTTACAAAAAATTCAGTTAATAGTTTTTTATTCCTTTTAATGTATATATCTATTAAATTCAGTTGTTTATATGCATTTATAATAGTTTTATTCGCATATTTATTAATTTTTAGAGTATTAAAACTTTATTTTTTTTTCAATTAAATCATTTGCCTCTTCTGTATAAGGAATATATACTTTGAGGTGTAAGGATTAATACCTTATAAAAAATTTAAAGGAGGTTTTTTTATGAAAAAAATGAAAAAGTTAGTGAACATTGCTTTAGCCGGAACTATCGGTTTAGGAGGTTTGGGAGCGTTTGCGCCAACAGATGCAAGTGCAGCTGAGGTCTCTCCTGCTAAAACTAATATTCCTACTAATCTATCTACTGAATTACCTACTAATTTTGTAGAGTCTAAGTTACCAAATGCAGCAAAAGCTAGTGCGAATTTAGATGTAAGTATAGATGTATTAGGTATCGCTAATTTGATTAGGAATGCTATTAATAGTCAAACTAATCGTTCAGGATTTGTAAAAGGTGTAATGGAATCAACATTTTATTCTGCAGGTCAACGTTATAATGTTATGGTTTTTAACTTAAACCAAAACTATGAGGATCGTTTTAACGGTGTTAAATTCTTTGGAACAACAGTATATGATGGAATCACTTTTGGAATTTGGGTATTTGAGGATGGGGAATTCACGAATAAAGGTGATGGTGGATGGATTAACTGGGCATTTAGAGGTTGGTTCGATCGTGATGGTGGCCATGTTAAATTTTATCGCCCATAAAAATAAACCACAAAATCAGCCAATTTTGCGGTTTATTAAATAAAAAGTATTATCTAAGCCTAGGAGATCATATTCTAAAATCAACTCCTAGTAAAAACAGTATAGTTGATATTTGTTAAAAAGAAAAGCACTCTCGGGAGTGTTTTTCTTTTTTTATTTAAAAATTAAGATTTTTAGGAATGGAAACAACAAACCCTTTATCTTCTTTATTGACGTAATAAGCTGTAAATAAACAATAAGATTGTTAGTATTTTTTATCATTTTAGTTAAGGAGGCTCCTTCCTCAAGGAGCGTGAAGCGTTCAATTGTATATAAACCCATTTATGTTCAATTAATATTAGAGCATATAAAAAGACACTATATTATACATAGTGTCTTTTTATAAGTTGACTTATTCTGAAAGAAAATGTAGTGATTAATAATAATTTGTTGGATACTTCTTGGTTAATTATATGATAGCACTATC
>NZ_JBEUTW010000563.1:0-4007 GCF_040492675.1 Bacillus sp. AP50 | reverse complement strand
CTTCTAAAGTAGTAGGCGATGCATTAGCATTACAAGGATACATCGTTCATTATGAGTCATCTTATTTACAAAAGAATAATTGGATCCAAATTGCATGTTTAAATCATTATAAAGAACGCGATATGAAGAGGATGTTAAATTGTTTGCAAATGTGTTTATTTCAGAGTGGGGTACATATATAAAGATTTTTTCTTTTCGTATAAAGGAGCTACGACTTACGAAAACTTAGAAATAGAACTTTGGAAGAGGTGTCAGTATGATAACTAGAAAACTACCATTACATATAGACGATATTAAAAAAGCTCACAAGATTCTAGATAGAAATGCTCGTAAAACGCCATTAGTAAAATCTTTTTATTTGACTAGTAAAACGGGCGGAGAAATACATTTGAAATTAGAAAATATGCAATTAACGGGTTCTTTTAAATTTCGTGGCGCATTTAATAAAATGTCACGGCTCACGGATCAAGAAAAAGAAAGAGGTGTAATCGCATGTTCAGCAGGTAATCATGCACAAGGAGTTGCATTATCTGCTCATTTACTCGGTATTAAGAGTAAAATTGTTATGCCAATTTCTGCACCTCAGGCAAAAGTTGAAGCAACAAAAGGATATGGATCTGAAGTGATTTTACATGGTGAAACCTTTGATGATGCAAAGGTAAAATGTGAAGAAATTATAAGGGAAACAGGTGAAACATACTTACATCCATATGATGATGTAGAGGTAATGGCTGGTCAAGGTACAATTGGATTAGACATTCTTGATGATATGTGGGATGTAGATACTGTCATTGTACCAATAGGTGGAGGCGGAATTATTTCTGGTATTTCTGTAGCATTAAAATCTTTTAATCCATCCATTAATATAATTGGTGTCCAAGCAGATAATGTTCATGGAATGAAGGCATCTTACGATAAAGGCGCAATCGTAGAACATTATGAGGCCCCTACTATTGCAGATGGTTGCGCAGTTAAAATACCAGGAGAATTAACATTTGAAATTGTAAAAGAATTAGTAGATGATATTGTAACTGTATCAGAAAAAGAGCTGGAAGTAGCGATGAAAGATTTATTACAACGTGGGAAAGCTGTTGTAGAAGGTGCAGGTGCATTAGCAACTGCTGCACTTCTTGCGGGAAAAGTTGATAGTTATATAAAAGGGAAAAAAGTAGTGGCTGTTATATCTGGTGGGAACGTGGACTTACAGCGCATATCAAGTGTATGTGAGCACTTTTTTGTCGCTAATGAAGTGAAATAGTTTTATGAAAGAAGAGCTAAGAGAAATGATCTTAGCTCTTACTTTTTGTCTACCATTTACTGTAAGTAGTAATAAACTTGCAGAATTTGCTGTCTAATGAATTGTTTTATTTAAGCGCCTATTTTTACACATATCTTTAATGTTACAATAATTATTTCAATATTGTCGAAACGTAAGCAGAAATTTAATATAATAGTTTTAATGTGCTAATGAGCGGTGAGGAGGGCAGGTCATGAATAAAGAAGAACAGGTCATGAACGGTTTCAGGGAATTATATAATAAGCTGGTTTGGCTTAATAAAGATAAGATGGAAGAAGGTCTTAAAGGGTTTAAGTCTTCTGAAGTCCACTGTATTGAATATATTGAAAACAATGCAGATTCTAACGTGACACAACTCGCAGAGGCTTTTTATGTGACTCGCGGTGCTATAAGTAGAATGACTAAGAAGCTCATACAAAAAGGCCTTGTTGAAAGCTACCAAAAGTCAGAAAATAAGAAAGAAATTTATTTTAAGCTTACCGAACAAGGGAAAGAAATTTATAAAATCCATGAAGATCTGCACAAAGAGTTTCAAGAGCGGGATAAAGCTGTATTTGAGCAAGTAACTGAAGAAGAATTCGACAGTATAATTAGCTTTGTGGAAAAGTATAGTAGACATTTGGATGCAGAAATAAAGAAACAAGGTATACATATTAAATCGTAATACATTTTAATAATAAAATGGCAGCCTTACTCTAATATGAGAATAGGCTGCTTTTTTATTATTTTATCTTTGTTGACTAATCAACAAAACAGGGTTATCATTTTGTTGACAAAGCAACAAAATATTTTAAGGAGAGAAGTTAAATGTCTATATTTAGATCACAAAATGAAAGGGAAACTGAAAAAAGCATAGATAAACATGCTTTACTATTCGGACTTATTTCTGTATTTCTTTGTGGTATAGGTTTCAGTATCATCATGCCTGTAGTCCCATTCTTAGTACAGCCATATACAAGTAATCCGGAAGAACAAGCATTAGTTGTTACACTACTAACTTCCGTATATGCGGCCTCCGTGTTTTTAGCTGCTCCAGCACTCGGGGCTTTAAGCGATAAGTATGGCCGTCGTCCATTACTTTTAATATGCTTATTTGGTTCTGCAATTGGGTACTTAGTTTTTGGCATAGGAGGAGCTTTATGGGTATTATTTGCTGGACGCATAATAGAAGGTATAACAGGTGGGAGCATAAGTACTATCTTCGCATATTTTGCAGACATCATTCCGAAAGAGCAGAGAACGAAATACTTTGGATGGGTGAGTGCAGTTGTAGGTGTGGGAACTATTATTGGACCAACTCTTGGGGGCTTACTTGCAAAGTTTGGTCATTCTGTACCTTTATACTTTGGAGCGTTCATAACTTTATTAAATGTTTTATATGGTATGAAATACATGCCTGAGAGCCTTGACAAAAATAACAGGTTAAAAGAGATTACTTTTGTAAGGTTAAATCCTTTTGCACAGCTAGCAAATATACTTTCCATGAAAAATTTAAAATGGTTACTTATCTCAGCGTTTTTACTTTGGATACCTAACGGATCTTTACAAGCAATTTTCACGCAATTTACAATGGATACTTTCAGTTGGAAACCTGCATTAATCGGACTTATGTTTTCAATTTTGGGCTTTCAAGACATTGTTTCACAAAGTTTTATCATGCCAAAGCTTTTAATCAATCTTAGTGATAAACAAATAGCAATTCTTGGGATGGTTTCGGAGATTATAGGATACAGTTTTATTGCAGCATCAGCTGTATTTTCACTCTCTCCACTACTTATCGTTGGAATGCTAATGTTTGGTTTTGGGGATTCAATTTTCGGGCCTTCATTCAACGGGATGCTTTCAAAGTCTGTCAATTCTAATGAACAAGGAAGGATTCAAGGTGGAAGCCAATCTATTCAAGCTTTAGCAAGAATGATTGGTCCGATTATTGGAGGACAAATCTATGTATCACTTGGTCATGCCGCACCTGCTTTTATGGGTATGATTCTTATAGTAGCGGCAATAGCAGTTTTGTATAAGGGAACGTATGAAACTGTATAACAGATAGATATAAGAACAAATAAAAGGGAGTCAGAACTTAGGAACAAGTGCTGATTCCCTATTTGTTTACGGTTTGAGAGCTAAGAGAAATGCTTTTGTTTAGGAATTTATTCTGCTATGCTCTCATGGTGAAGGGTAATATTCAGTGAGGTGGAACTATTATTAATTACAGTTAGCTTTATTTGAAAGTAAAAAGGTAGGTAAATGACTAGATAATTTCATTATGCTTGTGCTGAAGTAAATAATGATTCCATCTTTACTTTGCTCTTCTCTCGAATTTCAGCATCTGCATGGCGCATCACATATTTATGCGCTACAGCGATTGCTAAAACATCATCTAATAAGCCAATCCCAATAATAGCAGCTATATCTGGAATGAAATCGATTGTTAATACGTAATAAGATAAAGCGGCTAATATTATGAATTTCGCCTTAGTAGGTAATTCTTTCTTTTTCATTGTGTAGAATAAAATAATACTTTCATATACGCTAGATTTACCGAGGTTTACAGAGCTTTTTTTGAACTTTTTCCAAAGTGTCTGTTTCTCCATATAAACACTCCTTTTACAAAACATAGATTTTTTAAAAGGATGGACAAAGAAGTGAGAGATTAATCAATTTTATTGTTTTTCTTAATTATATATTTCCATAAAAATAGGGGATTACC
>NZ_JBEUTW010000562.1:0-1365 GCF_040492675.1 Bacillus sp. AP50 | reverse complement strand
CATATACATTATTTAATTATATAAAAAATATATAATTAAATACCCCTATAAACTATATAAAGTTTAAATCAGCATATCAGCGAAAGTAGATCCAACGTTGTTTTTACGCTTCATATGCTTTTCTAAATATATTTTAGTCGTTTGAATATTTTCATGGCCAAGTGTTTGCATTAAATGATATAAATCTGCATTACCTTGTTCTACTGCCATAATTGCGAAAGCATGACGGAATGTATGCGCCGTTACTGGATTTTCACGATACAGTAGAAACTCTAAGTTTGTCTTTTTTATCATATCTGTTACTTGATTCGATAGTGTTTTAGAGTTATAAGTATTTCCTCTTTGATTTATAAATAACGGACTCTCATCCCCTTTTTCCAATACCGTTTGGCATCCCCTTCTCCGCCTCATTTCACAAATACACTGGTATAAGTGTTCCGAAATGAAAAGTTCACGCACTTTATCTCCTTTTCCAGTGACTTTTAACCAGTACTTTCCGTCATAATGTAAATCTTTCACTCTCGCGGTGCACAATTCTTGAATTCTTGCACCAGTACTTGCCAGAGCAAGTAAAATTGTATAGTTTACTAAATGTCCTCTTTCTTTATAAAACCCTAAAATTTTCATAACCTCATCATAGGATAAGTCCCGATTTGGCCGATCCTGCTCATTTACATTTGCCCGCTGCAGTTCTTCATGAAGAGGCTTTTCAATATAAGAAAATACATGAAGATGTTTTAGAAAAGAACGAATGAGTACTGTTTTCTTTGCAAGTGTTGCGACTGCATATGTGTCACCATTCCTACCGTTCTCTACCCGTTTCAGCCAAGAATTGTATTTACGAATATTCCAAGGTTGCAATGTTTTCAATAAAGAGTCATTTTTCTGTACCTCTTCCCCATTCAATTCAAATTCTTCTGCATGCTGCACCATGCACTGACAAAATGACAAGATTTCAGAAACATAACTCTTTTTCGTATCCTCTTTTCTATTCTTCTTCTCATCCATATCTTTTTGTAAATGTACGAAATGATAAATAACTTCCAGGTCACTTAAATACGTATATTTACTCTTTCCCTCTTTTTCTGCAACCTCCATTTTCTCTTCCAATTTATCCACATAACTATCGTTATACAGAAATGGAACTACATCTCTTAAATTCTCTACATATGTATCTATATATTCACTTTGTTTATTTATAATAGATAAATTTTCTTTTTCATTTTTATTATCCATATTTCAAATTCACCTCTCCTATTGAAGATTATAATAATAATTCTCTTTATTACCTATAATTATTATTTTATTTTACTTCTATTAATTATACAAATGATAATTCATTTCCCTTCTGTAAGAACGCTACAT
>NZ_JBEUTW010000561.1:0-917 GCF_040492675.1 Bacillus sp. AP50 | reverse complement strand
AATATACCAACGGTTAGAACAGTATAAGATAATGACTTAATTTTAAAGATGAACATTTGCCTTCTCTCATCTTGTGACTCCATCCGACGTTCAAATGTAATTTTGTAAATTTCTGCAATAAACACCAATACTACTAACACACAAATTACAATCGTAGCAATATTAACCATTATTCATCCTCCTTATATTTAAATACATCGGTTATCTCTTTCTCAAGTGAATTAGAAATTTTGAAAGCTAAAATCAAAGAAGGGTTATATTTATTTTTTTCTAAAGCTACTATAGTTTGTCGACTGACACCAACTGCATCTGCTAATTGTTGTTGAGTCCATCTTTTTTCAGCTCTTCCTACTACTATATTATTTTCAAGCATGTCATTCCTCTCTTCTATTATACAGTTATATTAACGTAATAGTAATATTTTTTTTACAAAAAGTAAAGAATATATTACAACGAACCGAATAATACATTATATGTTTCGCCGAAAAAACATGAAAATTATACGCTATTAAATTTATTGGGGGTTCTGCCGCATGCCCACCAACTTAAGAAAACAAATCCACCCCATAACGAGAAAATGAGCTTTTTATTACAAATTAGCACATTTTTATTACAAATTAGCACAAAATTCCGTTCTGGGGGTAGGTGTATTTTGTTAGCTTGATAGCGATGTGGTGCTACCCCTCAATGAACAAAAAAAATTAGCATAGTAAAATAGTATTCGTCGGATAGGAGTCCAATATATTATTAAAATTAAGATGGTTCAAGTTGAAGGAAGGCACTTTAGGGGGTCTTTTCGTTATTTTTAAAAGGACCTACTCCATTCATTCTTAAAAACATAAAGTAAAGTGAACCCGTTAAAATACATGAATGAACCTTAGTTTTAATCCTCTTACCTAAAGGAGGAACTATTATGG
>NZ_JBEUTW010000560.1:0-1761 GCF_040492675.1 Bacillus sp. AP50 | reverse complement strand
TCCGAAAATCTTAATATTTTTTTATTCGACTTATTTTCAAATAGTCGAAACATAAAATTAATTAGTCTTTTTTTTTATGTTTTATGATAGTATATTGATTGGTAAGACCTCTATTTTTAAGAGTAGGTCATATAAGTATATCTAATTTAATGGAATTTAACATTTGGAGGTACAACATGGGGAATGTTGAAAAATTGGCAAGTCTTCTAATAGAAGAACCGAAAAGAGAGCAGTTATTTCCTTTATTTGAAGAAGTGTTTGGAATTACAACTCAAACATTGAATGATTTTTCGGATAAAGGATATTGGGATGATACATATAAAGCTTTATCATTTTTACAAGAAGATAAAGTGATTGCAAATGTTGCGGCATTTTCACTCCCATTATTAATTAATGGTGAAAAAATAAATGCGGCGGGTATTCAATCAGTAATGACACACCCTAATTTCCGTAGACAAGGGCTAATGACACAATTAATGAGTAAAATGATAGAAGAAATTGATAAGAAATGTGAATGTGCATTATTGTTTACGGAAAAACCTGAACTATATACAGCATTTGGATTTAAAGTTGTGCAGGAATATTTGATGACTATACCATATGATAAAAATATTAATAATAACCATTCACTACTTAAAAAGTTAGATTTCTATAATATAGAGAATAGACAGTTAATACATGAAACGATTGATAGTAGCCAAAGACTTTCAAATAGTTTTTCAACTTTAAACTTCCATCCTTCATTTTATTTGAATATGTATGATTCGGAATGGAATGAGAAATTGTATTATTCAGAGAAACTAGATGCTTTAATCGTTTATGAAGTAGACAATGAAAAGTTGAAATTATTTGGAGTATTTGCGCCAGTACTTCCGGTTTTAGATGAATTATGTGGAGAAATCAATGAAAGGTTTACGGAAATCGAATTTTATTTTTCACCGGATCAATTAGGGGTTGAGGATGTACAGTTTACAGAATTACAGTCTAGCAAGTATTTAATGGTTCGAAGTGATAAAGAGTTAGATTTTAAAGGTTATAAATTCCCAGTATTAGCGGAGTTTTAAATGTCTATATAAATGCTTTATTATGGAGGAGCTATGAATATATCGTATATACCAGAACGTATTGAGCAACTCACTATAATGAATGTACCTGAATACTATAAAATTAATGATAATCATGCGTTTATTGTCCGTTCGAAAGCAGAAACCGATTTTTGGCTTAAAACACATTATGGTTTTGAAGTAATGAATGGTCATGTATTTTATAATGAGATGATGACAGACTTTCAAGCTGAAGTTCAGTTACGTATGAATCCAAATTCAAAATTCGATCAAGCAGGTCTTTTTGTTATGATTTCGGAGAACTGTTGGCTAAAAACATCTTTAGAATATATCCCTGAAGGGCCATCTCACTTAGGTGCTGTCGTAACGAATAATGGATATTCTGATTGGTCAACGCAAGATTATCCAACAGAAGCAGCTAAGCAACAACTTCGTTTTCGAATTATTCGAAAACGCGGTGATTATACAATATATGTGAAAAAGAGCCATCAATGGGAACAAATAAGAATCGCTCATTTAATGGAGGATATAGGGAGTGAGCCTATTAAAATAGGTTTTTACACGTGTAGTCCTTCTAAAAATAATGGATTTGAGACTGAGTTTTTAAATTTTACAATTGAAGAATTATAGATGAAAAACCGTATTCTTTTCATTAAGAATGCGGTTTTTGTATTTACATAATATAAAGCATATGTAT
>NZ_JBEUTW010000559.1:0-1303 GCF_040492675.1 Bacillus sp. AP50 | reverse complement strand
ATTTCAAAGTTAAATTTATTTGATAAAAGGGAAGGGACGTATAATATTGATATGGTGCAAGCGTGTATAGGTTTTCTCTATAAGGAAATTCTAAAAACGATAAAAAAGACTTGATAACCTACTAGAGGGGATCAAGTCTTTTCATTACATACGATTATCATGCCAGAAGTTTAATGGGAAGTGTTCGTTCTCATTATATGCTTCTAATTCATATCCTTTTTCTTTCAGTCCTTTAATAATTCCAGGTACTGCTTTTACTGATTGTGGATGAATATCATGCATAAGGATAACTTCTGTTGGATTTGTAGAATGAGCTAGAACGTTTTCTACAATTTTAGCTGATGCAGCATCAACTTGCATTTTGTTATATTTCCAGTCTAAAGAATCAATTGTCCAATCCCAAACTTTTAAGCCATTGTCTACAACTTTGTTGCGAAGACCTTCGTTTAATCCTGGCATAGAGCCGTAAGCTGGACGAGTTAATACTGGTGATTTACCTAAAACACCAGCGATTAAGCCTTGGTCTTCCTTCATTTCATCTACGTAATGACCTTCAGTGTAAAGTTTTTTGTAGTTATGAGTCATACTGTGCATCCCAACGTAGTGGCCTTCAGCATCTTCGCGTTTTACAAGATCAGGGAAAGCTTTTACGTTTGAACCAATTAGGAAAAATGTTGCTTTTGCATTTTCTTTCTTTAACATATCTAAAAGCTCAGCTGTGTATTTTCCAGGACCGTCATCAAATGTTAAATAAGCGACTTTTCTAACTTGCCCGTTATAATGTTTTGGAGCTTCTTTCGGAGCAAGAGATGTTTGAATCTCACTTACAAGTTGAACAGATTTTGCTTCATCCTCTGTACTAGCTAAAGCAGTATGTACTGATCCAAAAGCCGCTTCGTATGTGAATAATACTCCCGCACAAACTAACATAGCCCTTTTTACTAAAGTTGTTATTCGAATTCCATTGTGCATAATTTTCCTTCTCTCTATAAAAGTTCTACTCTACTATATTAGCAATTATAGGTAGGGAAATGCAAAGAAACTTTTTTACACTTGTAAAAAAGTTTACCCAAAAGTATGCAAGATTTTATATCAATTGCAGTTTTGAAAAATAGAATGAATTTAACCTTTATTATTTAAACTTTCAATCACCAAATCATACTTTCGTATCACTTCGTTTTCGTTCCAAATATTGATTCGAATATTTTTGATTTTTATTAAAATATTGGTAAAGAAACAATTATATGAAAAAAGGAGCGGGAATATGAATAATTATATTTGCACTACATGTGGAGTACAGTAT
>NZ_JBEUTW010000558.1:0-2143 GCF_040492675.1 Bacillus sp. AP50 | reverse complement strand
TCAAAGATTAATTCATCATGTATCTGTAATACGATGTGTATATCATGCTCTTCAAGTATAGATTTGTAATTCTCCTGTAGCCATTCATCTCTATCTAAGCATTTTGTACCATCTGGCCGGGTGGGATAAAATAAATTTACCATGGCTTTTTTTACTTGCGTCGCAGAAGTTCCTTGTATTTTAAAGTTACAACTTTGCCGTTTTATTTTCTCTAATCTCCAATCTGAATTTTTGTTCTTAAAGGTGGAAGAAGAGGTAGCTTTTAAAATTGTTTCTTTAAAACGTCTTTTTCTACCAAATAAATCTTTTACATAACCATTAGTTAAAACTTCTCTATGTGTTTCAGCTTCCCATCTTAAAAAGTTGGGTAATTGTTTTTTAAATTGATTAATTAACGAGGTCGCTGCTGCTTTTGTAATATTTAATTGATCAGATAAACCGATTTCTGTTATACCATATAAGGTCACTTAAACCCCTTAGTTTCCTAAGGGAGTGGACTATACCTTAGCAACTATTTCAAGTTACTTCTCACATTAAGCGAACTCGTTAGATTGGTTGTTTATATAACCGCGGAACGCTATAAGTCTCTGCACCTGCCATTCATATGAACGCTTTGGCACAGGATTACCATATGTTTATACACTTAGGTTTCCCTGTTTTGAGTGAGATTTTAATTCGGCAATCCCTTTACCGAATACAATGCTTTTCATTTCTTTTCTAAGCGATTCAAAAGCATTTGCCAGAGAAGGAATAGTAGTACTATTTAGTTCCTTCATATTATATATCTTCAAAATATATAGACATTCTGGGGTATCTGACCATTTATTTATAAGCTGTTGTATATGATGCTGAGTCTCTTTTAATGTCTCTCTTTTATAATTTCGAATATCCTCAAACAAGTTATAAGTAAACCCCTTAATTTGGCAAGTGATTTGACTATGTACATCTAAACCTTTCTTAAAGGCTTCAATTAGAACCGGTTCTTGTGTTACTATTGCGAGCCAACGTAATTCTTGTTGTATGTATACCGCCATTTTCATGGTATTTGAACACTCCTTAAAGGAGCCGGATTAGACTATACCTTCTGTTGCATTCTTGCAAATAATGGGCAAATTTTGTGACCACTAAGCCCATAGCCTACCGTATAAATGAGTTCGATGGATTTATCAATTTTGGTTGATAGACGACTCATTATTTTGTTAACTATGAATCAAGGTGATAATTAACAAGCAGTCGTTGCACTTCTTGTCACTAGAAGCACAGGATTCGCTCCACCGTTACATGAGGGCATTCCCTGTTTTGAGTAGGTTTAGATTAACGACTTCAGCCAACGTTTTGTAAACTGAAGTCAATACTGGTGAATAATCTACCTCTTTCTGCTCTAAAGGCCATACGTATAAAATCAGCTTTACTTGGTACTTGTTGTCATTGTAGTAATGCAAGGCTCTTTATCCTTGCTCTCTTTTTTCAAAGAGTATCGGACTATATCATCACCCTGTTATAGAAGGGTGGATCGCTTTCGTGCTTATTTCACCTGTTCTAGGTTAATTTAAGTAGTCTCTGCACCTTTCTAATATCCCTATTAGACTTGGCTCAGGATTGACATAGGTAATTACCCTTAGCTTTCCCTGAATTAACGATCTGCTTACACATAAAGTTACCTTTATGCAGCCCACAACTTTAGGTTTGGTGACGAGCAACTCATACGGCCTGTTTTAGTTCCTACAGAGTTATAGATAGGATGAATTTTATTATCGATAGTACCTTGTTGTTCTTTGGGTAGGGAGTTGCAAAAAGAACTTATTAATTTCACTAAGCGACGATATTCTAGAATTAGAGGAATTACAGGATGCAGTGATAGATTACGTATCAGCGTTTTTCTATCTGTTTTTAGCTTGGAAATCACACTTTTGCAACCTTTGTCATATTCCATGATAGGTTTTAGAATAGCGTTATCAATATAAAGTTTTTGGGCCAAATGGGCTGGAGAATTTATATTAAACAAAGTGCTTGTTAATTTATTTACGCTATTATATTTATTTTGTTGCTTAGGTGGGTGCATACAATTATTTAATGTGATAGTAGAACCTAGGTGATTCAAGATTTCTTTTTTTACGGATTGTAATTTCGCTTGGAGTATTTG
>NZ_JBEUTW010000557.1:0-2612 GCF_040492675.1 Bacillus sp. AP50 | reverse complement strand
ATATGAAATAAAGAGGAGTGTAGGAGGAAATTATGAATAGCGTAATAGTAAAAGGGGATAAAGTAACAATTCGTACAATTGAAGAATCAGATATAAAAACATTATGGAATCTCGTGTTTAAAGAAGAAAATCCAGAATGGAAAAAATGGGATGCACCGTATTTTCCGTTTTCAATGCAAGAATACTCATCCTATAAGGAAAAGATGCAAACTCGTTTGCAAGAAGAACCACTGTCAAATTTAATTATAGAAAATAACGGTCAAATTATAGGGACGGTCGGATTTTATTGGGAGCATAAACCGACGCGTTGGTTGGAGATGGGAATTGTTATTTATAATCCAACTTACTGGAATGGTGGCTACGGTACAGAAGCGTTAACGTTATATCGAGATTTATTATTTGAAAAGATGGAAATTGGTAGAGTAGGGCTCACGACTTGGTCTGGTAATGAACGAATGATGAAAGTAGCGGAGAAAATAGGAATGAGCTTAGAAGGTAGAATGCGAAAGTGTCGTTATTATAACGGAACATACTATGATTCTATTCGAATGGGCATGATTCGTGAAGAATGGGAAGCGCTATGTGTAACGAAGGGGTGAGAAAGATTGTACGCTATTATTGCTACATTTGATCGTGTGTTTACTAATAAAATTACAGAACTGCAAAATGAATTAACAAATGTAATTGGAACAAATCAACTAGCTGGAGTAGAACCTCATATAACGATTGCGGATTATAATGAGTTAGATGTTCATTTGTATACTGAGAAACTAGGGGAGTTTGTAGCTATTCAAGAAAATATGGACGCAGTAACTTTTCTTTCTGTTGGAATTTTTCCTACTAATGGAACGGTCTTTCTAGCGCCGACCGTTACCGATGAATTGTTAAAACTTCATTATTCTTATCATGATTATTTTAAAACTTTTCATGACAACCCAAATTCATATTACGTACCGGGAAAATGGGTTCCGCATTGTACAATTGCAAATAGATTACATACAAAGCAGTTTTTAAGTGTAATGGAATATATTTATGGAAAGTTTGATTTTGCAACAGCTTCAATTGAGAAATTAAAATTAATTAAGGTGAATTATGAAAATGGTTTTGCCGTTTCTTCTAGTATATTAGCAGAATATAATTTAAAGAGAATGGAGACATCGAGATGACATATATAATTAGAGAAATGAAGCAAGAAGACATTCATGCTGTACAATCAGTAGCAAAAATAGCTTGGCATGATACATATGAAGGCATTATTCCAAGAGAAATTCAAGACAGTTTTTTAGACGAGGCATATTCTGATGAAAAAATGAAATATCGTCTTAAAAATACGCATTTATTCGTTGCGGAAGAAGAAGGAGAAGTAATAGGGTTTGCGAACTTTTCACCTGTTAGACTACAAAATGAAGCGGAATTAGGTGCGATTTATTTGTTACCAGATCAGCAAGGAAAAGGGATCGGAAGTGCTTTATTACAAAAAGGAATTAAAGCATTAAATGGGATACGGAAATTGTACATACATGTAGAAGCAGCAAATGAAAAAGGGAAACGCTTTTATGAAGCGAAAGGTTTTGCTGAATTAGAGCAATTTGAAGAAGACTTTGAAGGACATATGATGCAGACAGTAAGGATGGTTTTATACGTATAAGGAGAACTAGTAATGAAAATTTTTGATTTTAGTGAAAAAGTAGGAAAGCACCTATCAGTATTTCAACCTAATTTCATCATGTCGAAAATATTAAACCATCGAGGGAATATACATATCGGTGCTATGCATTTACACGAGAATGGAATCATCGGTAATCATGAAGCAGTTGTATCTCAACTGCTTCTTATTGTGAAAGGAGCAGGATATGTATGTGGGGTAAATAAAGAAAAGATAAATATAGAGGCGGGACAAGCTGTGTTTTGGGAAAAGGGAGAGCTCCATGAAACAAGTACAGAACACGGATTAACAGCAATTGTTATGGAAGCGGAGAATCTTGAACAAGCGATAGTAATGCCTATTATTCAAGGGGAGTTGTGAAAAATGATTGTTAAGGCGAATCAAGAAGATACCAATGAAATATTAAAATATTCGGCTCAATCGCTTTTTGAAGGGACGAGAGGGAATTGTCAATTAAGTACCGAGAAAGCAATTGAGATTACAAAGCCGATTGTAGAAAAAGGAGCATGCTATTTAATTATTAAAGAAAAAAATAAAGTAATGGGATGGATATTGATAGGGGAAAATACAGACTATTTTTCTCGTGAAAAACTTGGATTTATATATGAATTGTACGTTTTCCCAGAATATCGCGGGAGAGGATTATCGCGAGAACTGATGGAAGCTGGTATTAAGGAATTAAAGGAGAAGTATTTAGAAATTCGGTTGAATGTATTTGCTGGGAATTTTGCAAAAGAGATGTACGAAGAGTTTGGGTTTGTTGAAAGGCAGGTAATTATGACTTTGAAGTGAGTATTATATTCTGAATGGGAGAAAACAATGATTTAGTGGCTACTTTATCGCTGGAATTTAAAGCGATAAAGTATAAAATAGATGGTTTGCCTTTATTTTATAGTCGATTTATAGAGTGTGCTTAAAAAACAAATAAATTAGTATTATACAATAT
>NZ_JBEUTW010000556.1:0-1247 GCF_040492675.1 Bacillus sp. AP50 | reverse complement strand
CTACAGAAACATTTTTAGAGTACTATCATCATTTATTTAAAGCAATTTACGCTATTAATACAGCAAACCATAGTGAAGCAAGAATGCAATTTGAAGAAGCTGAAAAGTATTTAGAGTACATGCATGATGAAATCGAAAAAGCTGAATTTAATTATTGGCTTGCAGTTCATTACTATCACATATTGAAACCAATCCTAGCAGTTCAATTTGCTATAAAGGCAAATGAAGTATTTTCAATTAGTCCAGGGTATGAATTAAAAACTGCTGCTTGTTTGAATACTTTAGGGATGGCACACACTCGCTTAAGTGATTTCGAAAGTGCAGAAGAATATTTACTTTCAGCATTGGGTACTTTCCAAAAATCTCATGACGAAAGTCTTACTAAACGTGTAAAGCACAATTTAGGACTTTTATATGCAAGTCAAAACATGTCAGAATTAGCAATTAAGCATTTAGAGGAATCACTAGAAAACAACGCTAAAACGATGTTTCTTTTAGCAAGAGAACATTTTAAGTTAGGTCATAATCATAATGCTAATGAATATATTGAGAATGGCTATAAGATTAGCGACTTATGTTATCGTCATCATTTCCGAATTTTAAAAGCAGTACATAACTATGTACCGCAAGAAGAATTAGAAAATGTGGTTATAGAAGGTATTTCGTATTTTGAAAAAGAAGAATTATATGATTGGGTAAAAGAATATGCTTCTCTTTTAGGTGAAAGATTCTATGGTTCAGAAAATCACAGAAAAGCAAGCAAGTATTTGCACATCGCTTTAGATGCAGACAAAAAGAGCATAGAAAGAAGGGCGCTAAAATGAAAAAAGCAATCTTATTAATGATGATGTTATCCGCTGTTTTTACTTTTGGTCTTACTAATGTAAAAGACGTATCACAAAATGAAACTATTGAAGTGTTTATGGATCATGGAGAGCATATTTAATTATCTAAAAAAAGGGGGAGCTGCGAGCACCCTCTTTTTTAATTATGACCATATTAATTTAGAAATAACATAAGTAGCAGTAAGAATGAAAAATATAAGGGATAATGTTCCAAAGTACAAAATACGGTCTGATTTACATTCATAAATACCAAACCATACATTCTTCTTTACACCCAATGCTTTTAAGGGGGGGAGTTGCGGCTAGAACAATTGAACCGCTTCTATTTACATCACCGACTACTGCTACTTTTGTATGCATAGGGTCTAATCCCATTTTGATGCAACTTACTGAAGCGTAAAA
>NZ_JBEUTW010000555.1:0-2231 GCF_040492675.1 Bacillus sp. AP50 | reverse complement strand
AGATTTTTGTCACATTTTGTTAATTTCTGTTGATAAAATTATTTTTTCTTTCTTATTTAACTAATTGTATGCAAATCCCCTTTTTCCTTCACATATTTTCATTATTTCCGTAGTCAAAACGACTTTTTTTGCATCATTTTTAATTCTTGCGTACAATAGAAAATGAAAGGTGTGAAAAATATGGTAAATAAAAATGTGGAAGATTATCTCCAAGAAGGCATTTACGGCCAAAAGCAAAACAAACCAGAAGAACGTAATATGTATTTAACTACATTACGTGAGCGTGTGGAAATCGCTTTAACAATCGGTCAAGTAATGCAAAGTAATGTATACTCTGAAGTGGCGGGTAGCATGCGCCCTTCTCAATCATTACAACTCCTCCTAAATGGTGGCATTGCTTACCCACATTTATCAAAATACATTAAATTAGCAAACGAAAAAAATGTTCCTTTTACAATTGTTCAAAATAAAGATACAAAAACACCCATCGGTTTAGTATTAACTCATGCTACTGCTGTAGATAAAGAACAAATTTATGTAGAAGATACTATTTTCAAACAAGAAATGAAGTAAAAGTTACACTTAATTAAATAGTTACTAGCAGCGTAAAAAACGAGTATGGAATCGTAAACATTTCCTACTCGTTTTTTAGTGCAAGTTTTAAGTTTTTCTATTTTATTTTTTAATACATACTAATTTCATTTCTGTCATTTCTTCTATTGCATATTTAATTCCTTCACGCCCCGTACCACTTTCTTTCACACCACCATAAGGCATATGATCTACTCTGAACGTTGGGATATCATTAATCATGACACCACCAACCTCTAGCTCATCAATTGCACGCATTGCTTTAAATAAATTATTTGTGAATACACCTGCCTGTAAGCCGTAACGCGAATTATTTACTTGTTCAATCGCTTCATCAAATTCTTTAAATGTATTTACTGTCATGAGTGGACCGAATACTTCTTGGCACTGCACAGATACATGATCTGGAACATTTGTTAATACAGTCGGTTCAAAAATTCTTGCATCCCGCTTCTTACCACCGCATAAAACAGTTGCTCCTTCCTTAATTGCTTCTTGAACCCACATATCAATTCGCTCTACATCTCTTTTTGAAATTAAAGCTGATACATCCGTTTCCTCAAGCAGTGGATCACCAACAACAACTGATTCCATCGCTTTCTTTAGCTTCGAAAGAAATTCATGCATTTTCGTTTCATGTACAAAAACACGTTGTACTGAAATACAAACTTGCCCATTATTAACAAATGCTCCCCATTTTACACGTTCAATTATTTCATCTGTTAACTCTACATCTTCATCAATGATAACAGCAGCATTTGAGCCTAGTTCTAACGTAACTCGTTTTAGCCCAGCCTTTTGTTTTATTCCGATTCCAACTTTTGGACTTCCGGTAAAAGTAATAGAAGCAACGTAATCATTTTTGACGATTGCCTCACCAACCGTGGAGCCAGGACCAGAAATGATATTTAAAGCTCCATTTGGCAATCCTGCCTCTTCAAATAACTCAACTAATGCATAAGATGATAATGGCGTTTGATCAGCTGGCTTTAATACAACTGTATTTCCGGCAGCGATTGCTGGTCCAACTTTATGCGCTACTAAATTTAATGGGAAATTAAATGGTGTAATAGCCCCTATAACCCCAATCGGCTTTCGGATTGTATATGCAATACGCCCATCTGCACCAGGTGCGGCGTCTAATGGCAATGTCTCACCATATATACGCTTCGCTTCTTCAGCTGCAAATTTGTATGTTTGAACAGTACGATCTACTTCTCCCCTTGCAGCACGTATTGGTTTTGCAGCTTCTTTTGCAATAATCTCTGCAAATTCTTCTCTTCTTTCATCCATTTTTTGTGCAACTTTCTCTAAAATAGTCGCACGATCATATGCAGATAATGTATTCATTTTTGTCATTGCATTTTTTGCAGCGGTAACAGCCTCTTTTACATCTTCTTCCGTGCCTTGTGCAATTTCCGCTAATGTTTCTTCAGAATATGGTGCATATAATGGTTTATACGTGTTTACAGATTTCCAATCTCCATTTATATATAAATGCTTTTTCATACTTCTTCTCCTTCCAAATATATGTATACAACAATACTTCACCTAGTGAAAGGTTTGACTTATGTCATTGTATCATAGCTCCTATCCCTCAAAAAACATTATGCTCAAAAAAACTCTGCTATATAGCAGAG
>NZ_JBEUTW010000554.1:0-4569 GCF_040492675.1 Bacillus sp. AP50 | reverse complement strand
CTTTAGTCGATGCAAAAGCAGTTAGCCAAGAATTAAACCAACAATAAAAAGGGGTATATGAATATGAAGAAAGCCATTATTATAATTGCAAGCACAGCAATTACTTTATACACAATAAAAAATAGAAAAAAGAAAAATAATGAAAATGTTCTATATTATCCATACACACTATTAGAGAAAAAATAAAAGACAAGGTACCCTATCGTAATGAGGATATCTTGTCTTTTATTTTTTCCATATTGTCTTTAGAGGATTTCCTTCTCCTTTTCCCGAATGTATTAAGCGGGATTTTTACACATATTTTAAAGGGGCATATATACAAATGGATACACAACAACTATATTTTTTAAACGATATCGGTAAACAAAAACCAGAAAGTATTCGGAATAGAAGCGCTGCATGTCCATTTTGCGATAAAGAACATTTAACGGATATTTTAGCAACTGATGGTTCTATTATTTGGTTAAAAAATAAATTTCCTACATTACAAGATACATTTCAAACGGTGCTGATTGAAACGGATAATTGCGAAGATCATATCGCAACATATACAGAAGAACATATGCGAAAATTAATGCAATTTTCTATTCAACATTGGTTACACTTACAGAAGAACGAAGAATTTGCATCTGTAATTTTATACAAAAATCACGGTCCATTTTCAGGTGGAAGTTTGCATCATGCACACATGCAAATTATCGGAATGAAATATGTAGATTATCTTGAAAATATTGAAGAAGAAAATTTTCAAGGGGTAATTGTTCAAAAAAATGAACGCATTGAGCTTAATATTTCAGAGCGTCCCATTATTGGCTTCACTGAATTCAATATAATCATTGATAATATTTCATATATAGATGAAATGGCAAATTACATTCAGCAAACTGTACGTTACATACTGATAGATTTCCATAAAGGATGCAGTAGTTATAACTTATTCTTCTATTACTTAAATGGAAAAATCATTTGTAAAGTTGTACCTAGATTTGTCGTTTCACCATTGTATGTAGGATATAAAATACCGCAAGTTTCTACAAAACTAGAAGAGGTGAAAATACAACTCACGCAGTATTTCACGAAAGAAAAGGATGAAATTATTCATAAAAAAACAGAGTAGGTATAGAAAACCTACTCTTTTACCCCGCATTAATGAGCAGTAAAACTTCCACCTCAAAATCCGGAAAACGCTAGAATTTAGGCGGAAGATTAACTGCTCGTAAAAGCCCGATTGGTGAAGACTAATAATCAGCGGGGGATGAACAGACTCCCCCACTGATTAAAGTTTCACTTTATTACACCTTTATTTCGATAGTACACATCTTCTAGTCCGATGTTATACTTCATGTTATTATCCGTCCACTCTGGCCCTAAATTCCCTGGCCATCCAGATGTATTCGCTATATATTTCAGTAATGCAAAATCAGTCAAACCTTTTTGCACCCCACGCTTATATCCTTTCATTAAATGCGGCATTGCAATTTGCGCATTTGTACGTGGATCTTTCAGCTCATCATCAGTTAAATGTTCTGGTGCAAGCCCGCCGCCGCGGTGTAGTTGAAACAATCCAAATGAAGTTCCATTATCTCCAACACTTCTTGGATTTAATCGACTTTCATGCTCGGCAATTGCAAGAGGTATCCATTCCGGAAGATTTACTTTCTTCGCTTCCTCTATAATGATTTGTTTCATCTGTTTTGCTTCTTCTGAATCAACATAGCTTGTTCCATTCACTAGCTTATCCATTCCTTCAGACTTTCCTTGGAAATATAAATATACTCCAAGAACAACTAAAAATCCTACAAAGAATTTCTTCACTACCTCTACCTCTTTCTCCGCTGAAATTTGTCCCCTTTCAGCCTTCCCTTTACAATTACCTACATTCTATTACTCTTTTATCATAGCAAATAACTATACGTATTATCATCATGCTTTAGACCGATTTTGTGAAAAAACAGCTGGTAAATACGTGCAAAAATGTAACTTTCATAGACTATAACGCATTTATTGTATATAATTGTAAACTGAACTCTATATATAGAATAGGAGCGTACAAAATGAAAAAATGCCTAACACTCTTGTTCAGCATTTTACTACTCATCCCTACCTACACCTCTGCACAAACATCATCAAAACCAAAAGTACTTGTTTTGTATAGTACACAAGACGATAAAGTTTCAAATAATGTCCAAATCCTTAATACTCAATTAGGACATTTTACAAATGATATAACCGTAAAAAACTTAAAAGAAGCAACTTCAATTAATAACGTATCCTCCTATACACATATTGTTTATATCGGTGAAACAAAAGAAGCGTTTTCTGATGAAACGAAACAATTTCTAGAAAACTTCTCCGGCCCTGTATTAGTATTAGGACAAAATGTTGAACAATTATCTAAGCGTTTTTCTTTCATTACATTAAAGAGTGACGATATACGAGTTAATAAAATTGAATATCCAGAAAAGAAGCTAAAAAATGCCTTAGAAGAGGAACGATTAATTCAATCATTTGATACGAATGGAACTGTGCTTGCTAACGCTTTAAGCTCAAATAACACTAACCCACTAATCGTTCAGCATGAAATATCTTATTATGTTGCAACACCTAACCTCTTTGACTGGATGTCTCATTACGTCGGTGAAATGTTATTTTCTTATTTCAGCCAAAAACCAACGAAAAATAAAGTTGAAGCTTATTTACGTCTTGAGGATGTTCACCCAGCAGCAGATATAAATCAATTAAAAGAAATTGCTGAATTACTAAAAGAGAAAAAGATGCCTTACATGATTACTGTTATTCCGGTATATAAAGATCCAGATACAGGAAAGATAATACATTTAAAAGATAAACCAGAACTAGTTGATCTTTTACGCTCTATGCAAGATGATGGTGCAGCAATTATTATGCATGGTTATACTCACCAATTTTATGACAGTGAAACAGGTGAGGGCTTTGAATTTTGGGATGTCAAAACAGATCAACCAATTCGCCAACCGAAGCATGAAAAACCGAAGACAAAAGATGACTTTCCAAATATAGAGGCATATAACCAATATGTAAAAAAAGGGGAAGAATTCGAGGGAAAATATACGAAAGATCATATTGAAAAAGGAATTCAAGAACTTGTAGATGCTAAACTATATCCTGTTGCCTTTGAAGCACCTCATTACACGATGTCTCAAAAAGGATATGAAATATTATCAAGGTACTTTTCAACTTATGTAGGACAACTACAGTTAAATGATACAACTTGGAAATCCATGCACTCACCATATTATACAAGTACTCCGTCATTTTTACATGGAATGAAACTATTGCCTGAAACAGTCGGATTTATTGAAGAAGATACGCCACAAACTATTGCTAAAATGAAAGAACGTGCTCTATCTGTTTCTAAATTATCCGATGGAGTTATTGGTGCATTCTATCATCCTTACTTAGGTGTGAAACCATTAAAAGAAGTATTAAAGGATCTAGAAAGTATTCCAAATATAGAGTGGATTGATTTACAAAAGGAAAAGAATGAAGTAAAAATGAAAGATATTCATATTACGACGAATAAAGACGGCATTCACGTTGAAAAACCAACCAGTGCGAATGACATAATTGATTATATAAAGCAATATGGCTTCTTCCTTATACTGGGGTTCGTTATCATTGTCTTTCTTTTATTATTAAAACGTGCGAGAAAATTAGAATCCTAATACAAAACCACCGAGCGGAACGCTTGGTGGTTTTTTGTCATATATCAAACCGTGGCATTTTATTAAATACATTCAATTTTCACTTTTTCCGTTACATGATTAAAACTATAATTCTCCTATCCTTTCAAATAAAATCGAATGGTATTTTCATATATTGTTTCTGCAACCTGATCAACAGATATGTTTTTTATAACACTAATTTCCTTTAATACATCTCGAATCATTCTCGGGTGCGTCATAACATCGTCTTGAAATTCCCACGGTCCATCTGTTTCTACCATCATATATTCAAGCGGATAATACGAAACAATTTTTCTAATCTTCTCCTTATGTAAAACATCCGGTGTAATCGAAATATAATAACCATTCTTCATCATCCGTTTCATTGTTTCATCACTTCCTTTAAACCAATGGAAATGTGCACGTGAAACTTTATATTTCTCTAGCAAATCACATACAGTGTCAGCATCTTCATAAACTGCGTGTAATATAATCGGCAAATTATACTTACTAGCTAGTTCTATAAATTTTTTCAATACAGCTATGTATGGATCTACAGCAATGCTTTCATCTTCTTTCCTCAAATAATAGGGCAAACCTACTTCACCAATCGCAACAATTTCCTCTGCGTTCTGTTCAATAAGTTTATAAATCTGTTCACACTCTTCTTTATGAATCTGTTGCTCTGGATGAAACCCTATCGCTGGATATATAAAGGGATACTTCTTCGCTAAAGATAACGTTTCCTTACAAGATTGATAATTCATAGATACAGCAATAAGCCCCTTTATTTCATTACTATTTTCCACCTCTTTCAGTAATCTGTTCTTCTCTTCATCCTTATATTGATCAACATGTATATGAC
>NZ_JBEUTW010000553.1:0-5690 GCF_040492675.1 Bacillus sp. AP50 | reverse complement strand
ATATTAAAAAACATCTCATATTCATATGAGATGTTTTTTAATATGGCTCTGTCGTATGTAATAATTCCCTATTTAAAGAGTCTTATTGTTGTTGAATACTTTTTCTTTGTTTTATTTTTTGTGACAGGAATTTTGTTTGTATTAATGATGAGGCACTTACAAAACATGTCTAGTGTAGCAAGAGGAACAGGAGCCGCGCTTGCAAATGCTTCTATGTACATTGGTCAAATGATTGGTGCGGCAATAGCTGGAATGTTATTTGCAATATCTCACAATTTTATACTTATAGGTAGTTTTACTGCGTTACTATATATAGGAGCTTTATTTTTGTTTAGAAAAAGTGAAAAAATTACTGAAAATAGTGAAACAGGAATTGCATCATAAAGCTTGTATAAATATTTCGCAAATCAGAATTAATAAGAGTGTGAATACATGAATGTGCTTTTAATTAAAGTGGTTACTAAAAGTATAGAAATAGTAGAAGAAATGTATTGTAACAAAGTTATGAGGAATCAAAAAATAAAAATCCCTATAAAGATAGGGATTTATATATCGGCATATAGTTCCTTGGAAAAGGATATACTTAGTTTAACATATAGGAGTACTTATAATTGTGAAATAGATGTGAAAGTAATGTGAAAAGTATTGTAATAAAAAGCACTGTTTTAGCTAATGTAGCTAAAACAGTGCTTTTCTCTTTGATTGAACAGTTGCAGCATTTTCATCATGTATACCTGCATCTTTAATAATTCGTTGTTTTGCTTTATTTAATAGATGGTTTACTGCTTCGCCAAAATAGTTAGCTTCGCTTTTTGTGCGGGCTTCTCGTAAACATTTATAGTTTTCTAGCAGTTCCTCTTTTTCGGAGTTTGTTAAGAAATCTTCTATTTTCTTTTTTGTCATACGAAACACCCTTTCTCCTGACAAACGACGCAATAGAAAATATTTATTTCTCATTATAACAATAATTTTAAAAGAAAGTATACACTAACGTCGCAATAATTTGTCAATTTCTTGAATCTTCTCATCAGCTTTCCCAATTTGCGTATTTTTAGCCTGTTCGCCACCAAGAGCTTGATGTAGTAAAAAAGTTTGACCGGAAATAGCAGTTACAATGGATACTTTTATAATTTCTTTTATTGCGGTGACATCGAATAAAACGAGCCCAAGAAGTGCGGCTAGGCTACCAGTAAAAATATCAGTTAAAAATCCAAAATGAAAAAATGTTTTCAAACGGCGTGGAAGCAATAACTTACCTTGGTTATTGATTAGATGGGAAACGAAGCCGGTAATGCCACCAACGAGAACAGCGGTTAGCCATTGATACATTTCCATCGAATCCACTCCTTTTAGTGAATAAGATTCGATTATTTTATATTGATTCCTTTTAATATTTCATATAAGCATATTGAGAAAGTTTGTTTGGGTATATTTTGTATTCAAATTAATTATAACAGAAAATTTAGATAGATTTCAGTCTATTATATGAATCATTTTTACAATAATATGAATGCAGAAAGGGGTGCGTGATATGAATATAGATTATCGAATAAGAAGTGTAGATGGTTATACAAAAAAAATAGGGGAATTAGTAAGCCTGCTTGAGCATACGAGAGCTGTAACATTAGGCGAAGTAAAAAAATTATCAGTTGAGCAATTAGATTTAATTATGCAAAGCAGCGGAAATTCAATTGGCGCCTTATTAAAGCATATAGCAGCTATTGAAAAAGTTCATCAGCTTATTTCATTTCAAGATCGTGACTTTACAAAAGAAGAATTAGAAATATGGAAAGATGCACTGTATTTAGGGGAAGCGGGTAGAGCAATCCGTGGTCATGAAATAAAGTATTATGTACAACTTCTACAAAGTGTTCGAGAAGAATCTCTGAAGTATTTAAGTGAACAAGGTGATGAGTGGCTCATGTCAGTAAGAAAGTGGCCTAACGGTGTAGCATATAACCAGCACTATCTATGGTTTCATGTGCTAGAAGATGAAATTAGTCATCGAGGACAAATTAGAATGCTCAAAAACAAGTTATTTGAAAATTACGTAAAATAATGTAGCTTTTTATAGGAGAATTCCATATAATGAGAATAATTAAAATAAGAACGGGGTGATGTATTATGGCGAAAATAACTTATATGAATAATCAACCAAATACAAAGGTGGATGGAAAGGGCGATATTATATAAGGTAATTCGCAATCCTTCCACTTAGTACAAACTAGGGAGGATATTTATTTGAATCAAAATATTTTAGAATCTTTCGGCTGGGATTCATTTTTTGAAGAACAAGTTACAGAGAAAAATTATGAAGTAGGTCGTATTTTACTTGAGCATAAGCATATATATCGCATTATTTGTAATGATGGTGAATATATGGCAGAACTGTCTGGGAAGTTTCGGCATGAAGCGATTACGAAAGGCGATTATCCAGCAGTTGGTGATTGGGTGTATATAAAGAAAATAGAAGATGAAAAGAAAGCGATTATTCATCGTATTTTCCAGCGAAGAAGCTCTTTCTCAAGACAAGAGGCTGGAACAAGAACAGAAGAACAGATTATAGCAGCAAATGTAGATTATTTATTTTTAGTGAATGCACTTAATCATGATTTTAATGTTAGAAGGATGGAACGTTATTTATTATTAGCGTATGAAAGCGGCGCTATGCCAGTTATTGTTTTAACAAAGAGTAGTATATGTAATGATGTGGAAGAGAAAATTGTAGAAACGGAAGCTATAGCAATTGGTGTTCCTATTTTCGTTGTTGATAGTTTAGAGCATACAGGTATAGATTCGTTGAAACAATTCGTTTCTTCAGGGAAAACAATTGCTTTAGTTGGATCATCAGGGGTAGGAAAGTCAACTTTGTTAAATGCTCTAATAGGAATTGATGTAGCAAAAACGGGAGATATACGTGAAGAGGATAGTAGGGGGAGGCATACGACAACGCATCGAGAATTATTCCAATTGCCTAGTGGCGCTCTCGTGATTGATACGCCTGGCATGAGGGAATTGCAACTTTGGGAAGGCAGCGAAGCGATTCAAACAGCATTCTCTGATATTGAAGAATTTGCGACAACATGTCGTTTCCGTGATTGTAAGCATGAGAATGAACCAGGATGCGCGGTGTATAGTGCAATTGAAAATGGACTTATTACGATAGATCGTTTGAAAAGCTATAAAAAATTACAAAGAGAACTGGCGTATTTTATGAGGAAACAAGATGCAATCCTTGCCAGAGCAGAGCGTGATAAATGGAAGAAAATTTCTAAACAACATAAAAAAATGTAAAAACCAAAGGGGCCCCTTTGGTTTTTTCTATTTGTAAATTTTATAATAATATTATTCGTATATATAGACAAAAGGAAATTAATTGTTTAAACTTTACAAAGTATTCACCATAATAGGTTATGAAAATAATAATTAGGGAACGGGAAATATTCATAATTAACTCAATTTAACTTTTAAATTTGAAAATTAGGAGGTTCATAATGGGTAAACTATTAAATTTGTTTCGTGATATGAAAGTAGCAAAAAAGCTATTAATTTCATTCTTTGTAATTTTAATTGCAGCCGTTTCTATAATCGGGGGCATGTCTTATCAAACTGCTAAAAAGAATTTTGAATCACAAATTACGAGTAGTGCTAACGATAATATAAAAATATTAGATAATTTAATCAATCAAATGATTGAAGCAAAATTTAACGATGTGAATAACTTTGCACGAGTAATTCAAGGGAATATGTATCAAGAGGATAATCAGGATGAGCTAAGAAAGACATTATCTCAGTATATCAATTTGAATATAGATGTTGAACAAGTGTATGTTGCCGGTAATGATAAGAAATTTGTACAGGAACCAAATATACAAATGGCAGCAGATTATGATCCAACAACACGACCTTGGTATAAAGATGCAGTGGCAAAACAAGGTGGTATTGTTGTTAGCGAGCCATATAAGGCAAAAGGAAATGGACATATTGTCGTAACGATTGCAAAACAAACAGAAGATAAAAATGGGGTTGTTGCGCTAGATTTAAGTTTAGACAATTTATTAAAAACAACAAAGTTAATCAATATTGGTAAAAAAGGATATGCCTTCATTTTAGATGGAAAGCAAAAAATCATTGCTCATCCACAAGAAAAATCAGGGGATAAAGCAGCTGATTCTTGGGCAAAGAAAATTTATGAAGATAATCATGGTGCTTTTACATATTCTTATGGTGGTAGTGAAAAGAATATGGTATTTGCTACAAACGTAAAAACAGGTTGGAAAATTGGTGGGACGATGTACGCAACTGAAGTAATTGAAGCTGCTCAACCTGTATTTTATAATATGTTAATTGTTATGCTTATTTCGTTAGTAGTAGGTGGAGTACTTATTTATTTTGTGACACTTTCAATTACGAAGCCTTTAAAGAGATTAGTTATCACTTCTAAAGAAATAAGTGAAGGGGATTTAACGCAAACAATTGAAATTCATTCTAATGATGAAATTGGTCAACTTGCCAAAGGTTTTAACGAGATGACAAATTCATTACGGACGTTAATTGGAAGGATTAACACTTCGGCAGGACATGTTGCAGCAGCATCAGAAGAACTAACTGCAAGTGTAAGACAAGCGAGTGAAGCAACTGAGCAAATTACAACAGCAATGGATGAAATATCAAGTGGGGCAACGACGCAAACAACAAGTGTAGAAAATGGTGCTATGTTACTGTTTGATGTAACGGAAGGAATTCAGCATGTAGCAAATAGTTCATCATCTATTAATATCGCTTCTGCTCATACTCGTGAAAAAGCAGAAGATGGTGGGAAACTAGTAGGAAGAACAGTAAACCAGATGCAGTCTATTGCAGAATCGGTTTCACAATCAGATGCTGTTATACAGTTATTAAATAATAAATCAAAACAAATTGGTGATATATTGGAAGTAATTCAAAACATTGCAAATCAAACAAATCTTCTAGCTTTAAATGCGGCAATTGAAGCGGCAAGAGCTGGTGAACATGGAAGAGGTTTTGCAATTGTTGCAGATGAAGTACGTAAATTGGCAGAGCAGTCTAGCATATCTTCCAGTGAAATTAGTAAATTAATAGGCGAAATACAAGACGATATGGGTAAGACAGTCAAATCAATGAATCATGTAAATGAAGAAGTTCAATCTGGACTTGTTATTGCAAATGAAACGAAGCAAAATTTTGCTGAAATTTTACAATCTACAAATGAAATAGCTAATCAAATTAAGACGATGGTTGAAACGGCTAATGGAATGTCAAAAGGGGCAAATGAAGTATCTATTTCAGTAGGACAAATTGCAATGACAGCACAAAATAATGCGACAAGCACACAAAATGTTGCGGCTTCAGCTGAAGAACAGCTAGCTTCGATGGAGGAAATTGGATCAGCGGCGGGTACGCTATCTCAAATGGCTGAAGAATTGCAAGTATTAATTGAGAGATTTAAAGTTTAATAGAGAACAGACTCCCCCTAGTAGCATTATGACACTAGAGGGTAGTCTGTTTTATTATGTAAAATCAAATGGAGATGTAAACTTCCTTTATGACGTTTAAAATGGTATTTTGCATAATATTTGTCGAAAAATAGAGGTGTTTGTTAGCTTTGTGTATAATTATTAACCTATAGAATACAAATAAAAGGAGAGTATTATGGGAGTGTATTGGGG
>NZ_JBEUTW010000552.1:0-7072 GCF_040492675.1 Bacillus sp. AP50 | reverse complement strand
TACATAAGCATTCGAAAATGGCTTATCTTAACAAAGCTTTCTTTAGAAACATCTGATATAACCTGCAAAAGACACTTCTTTATGAAGTGTCTTTTTGTGTATATGAACTTAATTACCATTTTCCGTACAGTATCTTGCAATTTACGATGGATATACTAACTGTGAAAATCTATGTCAAGATAAAAGAAGGGGACAGTTAGTATGAAACAAACTTCTATAAATCCGTTACTAATTGTTCTAGGTACAATCATTGTTCAAATTGGCCTTGGAACAATTTATACATGGAGTTTATTTAATCAACCCCTTGTAAGTAAGTTTGGATGGAATCTTAATTCAGTAGCGATAACTTTCTCTATAACAAGTTTTTCTTTATCATTCTCAACTTTATTTGCAGCAAAATTGCAGAAAAAATTAGGACTTCGGAAACTTATTGCTACTGCAGGAATTGTTTTAGGACTCGGCTTAATACTTAGTTCACAAGTTTCTTCCTTACCACTATTATATTTATTAGCTGGTGTTGTTGTTGGTTATGCGGATGGAACAGCTTATATTACATCACTATCTAATTTAATTAAATGGTTTCCAAATCGGAAAGGGCTTATTTCAGGTATATCTGTATCAGCGTATGGAATGGGCAGCTTAATCTTTAGATATATAAACGGAAATCTTATCGATAACCTTGGTGTATCACAAGCATTCTTATATTGGGGCATTATCGTGTTACTTTTAGTATTAATCGGATCGTTCTTCTTACGTGAGGCAATCGTAAGTAATGCTGTAACTGAAACATTACACAATGACTATGCTCCGCGTGAAATGATGCGAACGAAACAAGTATATCTGCTATTTTTTATGTTATTCACCTCGTGTATGGGTGGTTTGTATTTAATCAGTATGGTAAAAGATATCGGTGTACAACTCGTTGGACTTAGCGCAGCAACCGCTGCAAACGCCGTTGCTATGATTGCAATTTTTAATACAGTAGGTAGAATTATTCTTGGGACGTTATCAGATAAAATCGGCCGAATGAAAATTGTCTCTGCAACGTTTATTATTATAGGATTGTCAGTCTTTACTTTAAGTTTTATTCCACTAAATTACGGAATCTATTTTGCTTGTGTAGCAAGTGTCGCCTTTTGCTTCGGCGGTAATATAACTATATTCCCAGCTATTGTCGGAGATTTCTTTGGATTAAAAAACCATAGTACAAATTACGGGATTGTCTACCAAGGTTTCGGATTTGGTGCGCTTGCAGGATCATTTATTGGAGCGATACTCGGGGGATTTCAACCAACTTTCATTATAATCGGTGTTTTAAGTGTTATTTCCTTCATTATTTCAATATTAATCCGCCCACCAAATGTAGAAAAGAAAAAGGAACTAAAACATTTACATCGGAAAGTAGCTTAATTTTAAAAAGAGTCCTCATGTTAGGGCTCTTTTTTATTCCATTAACTTTGTTTCTTTACGAACTTATTAAAGACAGGACAATTTCATTATAAAATTGAATAGATAAGTAAAAAGGAGCGTGACACTTAAAATGAAAATAGTACAGCAGTGGGTACAAGAAGATAGTGATTACATAAGAGAGAAAGTAATTGAATACAATCAAAAATATCTTGCAGATGAAGAAAAAACACCTTCAGAAAAGGTTAGTTTCATAGTAAGAAATGAAAAAGAAGAAATAGTAGGTGGGATAACGGCAATAACTTTTTGGCACCATGTACACGTTGACTTTCTATGGGTTTCTGAAGAATATAGGCATGAAGGTTACGGAAGCAAGTTAATAAAGCTTATTGAAGAATTTGCAATTGAAAAAGGGTGTAGGTTAATTAATTTAGATTCTTTTAGTTTCCAAGCACCTGATTTTTATAAGAAACATGGATATAAAGTAATTGGAGTAAGTGAAGATCATCCGAAAGGACATAATCATTATTATTTAGAAAAACGGTTAAAAAGTATATAGAATTTGTTAACGTTAGTATTTGAAATACAAATGCAATAAGGGCGAGGTTATTATTAATTTCAGTATTAATTGAATCAATTTTTATACTAAAACTGAAAGAACGTACTTTGGATAATCTTCCTAAGGTACGTTCTTTTTTTATATCAGTAGCCTATTCTTATTAACTCCAACAATAGCGGTAAAGGCAAGACTTAACTAACTTATATATATTAAAAGGAGTTAATGGTAGAATGAATAGAAGACAGAAAATTCCTTTTATTTAAAATAGAGGAGGTACATATGAAAAAAGTTAATGTTACATACGCGATTTTGTACGATAAAACTAATGAAAAGATCTTAATGGTAAAAAACAAAGGGGAAAATGGTTCTTATTATACATTACCAGGTGGCGCAGTTAAACTAGGAGAAACATTAGAAGAAGCAGTAATTCGAGAAGTAAAAGAAGAAACAGGGTTACATATAAACGTGGATTTGTTCTATCAGTGAAGCCTTTTTCGAGGAAAGAGATCATCATATAATTTTCTTTAATTTTCTAGGCGAAATAATCGGCGGGGAGACATATATATCAAGGCCAAAAGAAATCGAAGAGATTACTTGGATGGAATTACATATAGCAGCACCGTATTTACGCATACCAGAACATTTACTATATTTGTTACAAAAGAAAGAAACAGTACCTTATTTTTTTAACGGAACAATCGTTCATCAATCTTCATAAAAATATTATCTCATGTAAGGCGGGGGAAACATGGAGTTTATCGTTAATCACAAACAATTCACTCAAGCACTTTCAGAAGTCAACAAAGCAATATCAACAAAATCTTTAATTCCTATATTATCTGGTATAAAAATAACTGCAGATCAATCTGGAATTACTTTAATTGCAAGTAACTCAAATATTTTTATTGAAAAATTCATTCCTGTTTCAATTGAAGACGAAAAGATTGCAACTATTTTAAAGGTAGGAACTATTGTTGTACCTGCAAAGTATTTCATTGAAATAATAAAGAAAATGCCAAGTGATATCGCAATAAAAAGTAAGAATGAGCAAACTATTAAGATACAATCAGAAGAAATCACATTAAGTTTAAATGGATTTCCTGCAGATGAGTTTCCGAATGTACCGCTTATAGACAATCATGCAGAAATCAAGGTAGAGACAGAGCAATTGATTGAAGTATTTAAACAAACAGTCTTTGCGGTAGCAAAAAATGAATCTAGACCTGTTCTTACTGGGGTGCATATAGAGTTATCTAATAATAAGTTAATTTGCGCTGCAACTGACTCACATAGACTAGCGATACGCGAAACATTACTTTCCTCAGATGTAAAAGCAAATTGTATTGTACCAAGCGCAACCATTAGTGAACTTCTAAAATTAATGAACAGCAATTCGGAATTCGTATATATCTACCTTTCAGAGAGTCATATTATATTTACGCTCGGAACAACTACATTATATTCAAGACTAATTGAAGGGAAATATCCTAATATTTCTAACCTTATTCCAAATGATTTTAAAACGATTATTAACGTAGATAGAAAAAAGATATTACAAGGTGTAGACCGATCAAGTTTATTAGCAAGTGAATGGGCTAATAACAATGTTAACTTAGAAATCATAAACGAATCCACAATTAAAATTTCTTCAAACGCTTCTCAAATTGGGAAAATATCTGAAACGCAACAAATAGATGCGATTCAAG
Source organism: Bacillus sp. AP50 (assembly GCF_040492675.1). NCBI lineage: Bacteria > Bacillati > Bacillota > Bacilli > Caryophanales > Bacillaceae > Bacillus > Bacillus sp. AP50. Next base: position 3,400 of record NZ_JBEUTW010000552.1, on the reverse strand, counting down.
GTGAAAAACAATTAAATATATCTTTCGATGGGCGTTTTATGGTTGATGCTTTAAGAGCAATAAAAGAAGAAACGATTACTTTAAGTTTTGGAGGTTCTATGCGACCGATATTGATTGAAGCAGGAGAGCAATCTGCAGCAGTACATCTTATATCGCCAGTAAGAGCTTATTAAGGATAGAGGAAGGGATTAATAGACAAAGCAGCAATGGTAATCTGAAATACAAAGCAAAATAATAATAACCTGAATATAAAAGCCATAGATTAATCGATATGGGGTGAGTACGATGAAGAAAATAATTGTTTTACTCATTGGTATAGTTTTAATTATTTTTGCTTTTTATCAATACAACAAAAAAGACTATGCAGCTAAAAGTACTAACTTGTATGTAGAAAACTTTAAAGGGGAAAATGATTCAATAAAAATACAATCTGCTATTAATAAAGCAGAGTCTAGTAAAATTAAAACTGTATTGCTTGATGATAAAAAGTATAAAATCACGTCACCAATCATTGTTAAAAAAGGTGTGAAATTATTATTTGGTTATGGATCCCAATTTGTAGTTGAGGGAAACTTTAGAGTTTTAGAACTAGAGAAAAACGCATCCATTGAAGGAGCGTATATAACTATTGACGATCCTAAATTTAACTCTGAAGTTATTTATTTAGACGGTAAAAATAAATATTATAACACTTGGAACAAAACACAAATAAAAGATATAAATATTATCAATTGGACGGAAACGAATAAAGGTACCGGAATTTCTTTATACTCTGCTGGAAAAGAAAATGAAATTTCGTTTGTTAACTTCGAAAATATTAAAGTTGTAGGAATGGAAACTGGACTGAAATTAGTAGCGAAAAAACCGAGCACCGGACAAGCTTGGATAAATGCCAATCGTTTTATGAACTTTTCTTTAGAAGACTGTGTAAATATGATTTATATGGATAGTCAAGTAACTACGCCAAATGAAATTAGTGGGAATCAATTTACAAACCTTCAAATACAGCCTTCAAATAAAACAAAAAGCATTATACAGGTAAGTGGTCAACATAATGAATTTCATGGGATGGTGTGGGATTTAAATAAAATAAAACATGAAAACGAACTCATTGAACTGACTGATAAGAGTATGAATACAGTGGTTGAAATGTCCAGTGTACCAGCAAATAGAGTATTAGATAGTGGGAGATCCAATATAGTGAAATAAGTTTAAATACAGAAAAAAGAGCGAATTCTTTATAAGAGGATTCGCTCTTTTTATATTTTAAAATTAAATTTCCTTCCACCAAGCGGATAAAGGATAGTCTGTAGATTTTAACGTAATAGATTCGCCAATTTGTGGCGTTGTAATTTTAACTCCTAAACGGTTAGCTTCTTTCGTAACACGTTCTATCGGGTCACTCCATTCGTGTAATGCTAACGTAAAAGCACCCCAATGAATCGGAAGAAGTAATTCTCCTTTAACATCAATATGAGCTTGTACCGTTTCTTCAGGCAACATATGAATAGCAGACCACCTCGGATCATATTGCCCGCATTCCATTAATGTAAGATCGAATGGACCGTATTTATCACCAATTTCCTTAAAGTGAGGGGCATAACCGCTATCACCACTAAAGAAAATTTTAGTCTCTTGACCAAGAATAAGCCATGAACACCATAATGAACGATCTCTATCTGTCATACCACGTCCAGAGAAATGCCTTGCAGGCGCACATACTAACTTAATATTATCAAACGTAATTTCGTCCCACCAATTATGCTCACTAATTTTACTAGGTGAAACACCCCATTTAATAAGATATTGTGCAACTCCAGTTGGAACATAAAAGTGTTTTGCGCGATTTTTTAACTGCATAATACTTTTGTAATTCAAATGATCATAGTGATTATGAGAAATGATAATCGTATCAATTTCTTGAAGGTCATCACGTTCTAAAGAAAAAGCACCACTATAACGCTTACTATTAAACAAGGGAAATGGGGAAGAGGCATCTCCAAACATCGGGTCTAATAACAGTTTTTTACCTTCTATTTTCAAAAGAGAAGCAGAATGGCCAAACCATGTAACACTCTCTAACGCTTCATTATCTTTATTTGATAAAACAACAGGCAAATCCTTTATAGGACGCAGCTTTGATTTTATTTTAAAGTAATCCGTCATTAAACTTATAATATCTTTCGGTTTAAAACTCATATCAGTATGAATTTGATTTGTATATTTCTTATTCATTCGTTCTCCTTTTTACGATTAACAATTTACGTATGTTGTTATTGTAGCTATTTGTAGTTTAAACTATATTATTTTACCTTTCATCTAAAATGCCTTGTATTTCATAAATCCGTCAAATTCATTATTTGTATCTATAAAGTACAAATCGCATAGCAGCAGCTAAGACAAATATTAAGTACATGTAAATTGTTTTTATTTAGTAAATTCCTTCTTATACGCAACAAAGAACGTATGTTTCATTGTATGTTATAGAAGAAAATATGTCTCTAATAAAAGAAAGGAAGGAGAGGATGTAAGTGCACATAGAGCGAAAAAAGAAATCAAAATGTAAACTATCAAAATCTGAGATAACGCAGCTATATGCAGAGGGGAAAAACACCTCAGAGATTGCTACACTTGCTAATGTGTCTGCAAGGTATATTCGTATGGTTTTATCAGACAGCAACGTCCCAAGGCGCGCTATAGGGAGTTGGAAGAGAAAGTATGACATAAAAGAAAATTATTTTAAAACTTGGTCAAATAATATGGCTTATATTTTAGGATTTATAGCAGCTGACGGCGTTATACAAAAAGAAAATCAATGCGTCAGTATATCACAAAAAGAAAGTTATATTTTAGAAGATATAAAAAAAGAATTAAACACCAACCAGCCACTTTATCAAAACAAAAAAACAGACGTATATATGCTAAACATTAATAGCAAAACAATAAAAGACGACCTTATGAACATACATGGAATCATGCCATGTAAATCATTAAATATTAAATTTCCATTCGTGCCTGAAGAATATTTACATCATTTTGTTCGTGGATATTTTGATGGGGATGGTTACGTCAAGTATGAAACGTATACAGTAAGCTTTGTAGGAGGATCATATAGCTTTATGAATTCTTTAAATCAGGTACTACAAAATCACAATTTACCAGCCGATTTACTAAATCAAAATAAACATTATCGCGTCATTTTAACCGGGAGAAAATCAATACAACTATTTTCAAATTGGATTTATAAAGACAAAGATATTTATTTGCATAGAAAATATGAAGAATTTCAGAAAGAAAGTCTAAGTCTAGATCAATTAAAAGATCGAAACCTAAAAAGAACCCAATCTGCTGTTAAGCAGAGAAAACAAAATTTCCTTAAGGAATATATGAAAAATAAATG
>NZ_JBEUTW010000551.1:0-2672 GCF_040492675.1 Bacillus sp. AP50 | reverse complement strand
AATCATCATATCAATAAGAGGTTTAGCTCCTAATCCTTCTACTGCTGTGCTCCCTATATGTTCAACAGCGATTATTTCTTGTCCTAACAAGGAACAGAATTTCTCTTTTTCTTTTATATACTCTTCAACCCAGTCTTTTTGATACGGTTTAATAACAATTTGTTGATCCATTGTATCCACCTCTTTATAAGTGTTTATCATTATATTTATAAAATTTCATATTATTAGCATAGGATTTCCATAAAATATGTCGAATAGTGGAATGTACAACTTAATTATATTAAATGTGAGGTAAGCTATGAAAGATAATTCCGTCGAAATTCAGTTAAATAGTGTAACATTCCAATTAAAAGAATATCATAATTTTGATTGGCTTATTAAATTAGGTACCGTATTTGCAGTTTTTGACCAGCAAGACTCAGGTAATATAAGTTTTGGTGTAGAAAAAGATGGTCACAAGAAATTTATCAAATACGCAGGAGCACAAACAATTGCATATGAAGGAACAACGGGTGATGCTATTAAAAGGCTAAAAAATTCAGTTACTATTTATGAAGATTTAAAGCATGAATCGCTCATAAAATTAATTGATCATTTTCCAGTTCAATCTGGATATGTATTAATTTTCGATTGGTTTGATGGTGAATGTCTTCATTCGCATTGGCGCTTCCCACCTCCTGAGAAATATGAAAATCCAAACTCTCCATTTTATAAATTTAGACATTTATCTACTATAGAACGAGTTCATTCCTTACATTCCATTTTTTCTTTCCATACTTATGTAGAAAAGAAAAATTATGTAGCGATAGATTTTTATGACGGTAGTATTTTATATAATTTTAATACAAACGAAACAAAAATTTGTGATATAGATTTATACAGTAAGAAACCTTACATAAATAAAATGGGCCGGCTATGGGGTTCCTCCCGTTTTATGTCACCAGAGGAATTTGAACTAAACGCAATAATTGATGAAAGAACAAATGTATTTAATATGGGAGCAATGGCTTTCTCACTTTTAGGCGATGAAAAAGATCGTTCTTTTATAAAATGGGAAGCAAGTAAGGAATTATATGCGGTAGCGTATCGTGCTGTAAATGACAATCGAGCAGAACGGTATGCATCAGTTACAGAATTCTACGAAGCGTGGTTAAAAGCGTCTAATGCAGAAAAGATATAACCCTAAATTATTAAAAGAAATATAGAGTTTATACTATTATCATGTATATCAAGAATGATTTTATGAGCATTTCATATTAGTGTGTTCTAATTGATTATGGCTATTATTAAGGAAGACATATCAGCGATAATTTATGTCTATTTTGTATGAGTGTTAGCAAGTTCGTTTGCAAACTTGCTAACACTTTTTTGTTTAAATATTTCACAACCAAAAGGTGCATACATATGATGATCAACATATAAACCGACTTTCTTAGCACCTAATTTACATAATTCATCGATAAAAGCCTGTGTACCTGCTCGCATATCATCCATTGTTTTCACTTCTACATCAGCCACCCAAACTGTTGCACTCTTGTCACCACAGTTCCAGAAATCACGGGCTTCTACGCGTGCATCATTTTCAGAAACGACAGAATGCATAGTTACCAAAAGAAATCACATGCTGCTTCATAGCTTGTACATAATCTTTATACGATACCTCTGCACCACTTGTATGTAAAACTGATATATCATTAATTAATAGATGATAATGCATTACACCTTTTATTTCTACATCTTTTTCAAGCTCTTTTATGCTACCCGTAACACGTATAACGTGTTTTGTAGTTTCCATACTTCCATCACTTTTCTAATTAACGACCTGTCCACATATCTTGCACAATTCCATTTTTAAATAATTCATATGGGAAATAACAATATCCTTTATCTCCCCAGTCTTCTCCCCAACTGTTGCGAATAATAACCGTTTGCTTATCATCGTCATATCCAACAGCACAAACAGCATGTCCCGCTGGTTGACCATCTTCAACAATTACATCATCTGTTCCTGATACTGGAACTATACCAGTCTTTTTCACTTCTTCTGACATAAAAGATTTTGGTACAGCAAATCCAAGTACAGCAACTAATCCATGAGCAAGTGCAGCCTTTAATCCCGATAAATCTTGAATACGATGGTAGGTTCCAATTTTATAAAGTGCAGCATCTGATTCAGCCTTTGGTGATGGCTTATCTCTAAAATTCTCGGTATAAGGAAAATCCTCTTCAGGGCATACCCCAATATTTTTAAGAACCCCCATACCATCACGAACATTCGCTCCACTATCTTCCTGAATATGTCCTTCTATTTCTCGTTCATGATAATATAAAAACAAACGAGATAAGCAAGTAAATGGACGACCTGATTGTAATAATAGATATTCTCGTAACCCTGAAACAATTGCATTTGCCGTACAAGAACCTATATTCCATTGATTTACTATACCTGACATTTTAGGACGAAGATCGACTTGCGTTGGCAAATCCGCCTCATTACTAAACAAGTAACTCCGAAACATTTTGTCTCTTAAATCAACAGGGTCTTTTCTTACATTAAGGTACTTTACAATATCTTTGTTACTGGTAAAACTGAAATTTGATTCATTTGAACTCATTGTAAAAATCCATCCTTTCTTAATATCTAGATAATTCATTTCTTCTCTATACTTAAC
>NZ_JBEUTW010000550.1:0-2977 GCF_040492675.1 Bacillus sp. AP50 | reverse complement strand
AAAAAGTTTTATTGCAGCAAATATTAAAAAAGTTAGTATGGGATTTTTCTTTGTAAATAAAGTGAAGCTTTAATACGTTCATATCAATTCGGAATTTTACAGTAGTTAATTTCTTACCTAAGTGCTTTGTACTTACTGAATTTTGAGACGGGGGTCTTATTGGCCGAAAATATCGGGATAAATAAAAATACAACATTTTTTATATTTTTCATTGCGAAAAACGTAATCTACTTTTACAATAGAAAGGGTTGTGAATATATTATACTGGAAAAATAAATCGAAATAATATGAAAATTTTGTTTTGTCTTCGCTAATTGTATATTACATACATGTAAGACGACATACGTCATGTTATCGACTTGTAAGGAGAGAAAAAAATGAAAAGTGTAAGATTACCATCGATGCTAGAAATCATAGTTCTTTTATTACTATTTCTTGCTGTTGTCTTTTCCTTCCAAACGATTTTTGATCTCCCAATTCAATTAGCGCTATTTATTTCATGGTTTTTAGTAATTGCGCTTGGATTAAGATTAGGATTTCGTTATCAAGAATTGCAAGATGCAATTACGAAAGGGATTTCTAACGGATTAGAAGCGATACTGATTTTAGTTGCAGTAGGTGCTTTAATTGGAACATGGATTGCTGGTGGGGTAGTACCAACATTAATCTATTATGGATTAGAATTTATTCACCCTAGCATATTCCTATTAGCAACATTAATTATTTGTTCTATAACTTCTATCGCAACAGGAACGTCTTGGGGAACAGTGGGAACAGCAGGTATTGCTATGATGGCGATTGGTGAAGGACTTGGTTTACCACTTCCGCTTGTTGCTGGTGCAGTTCTTTCAGGAGCTTATTTCGGCGACAAATTATCACCACTTTCTGATAGCACAGTTCTTGCAGCTTCTATGGCGAAAGTAGATGTTATTGCTCACGTTCGAGCTATGCTCGTATTAGATGTTCCAGCTTATATTATTACTAGTATTATGTTTACTGTAGCTGGTTGGATGTATGGCGGCGATAATGTAGATTTGAATCGAGTAGAATTTTTAAAAGAAGCTTTATTAAAGCAATTTGATATTAAAATATGGATGCTTGTTCCGGCGGTCATTGTTATCGTTCTATTAGCGATGAAGAAACCGTCTATGCCAACAATTGCAATGGGAGCTTTAATTGGTGCAATTTGGGCAACCCTTTTCCAAGGGATGAACTTTGGAGAGGCGATTGGAACAGCTTATAACGGATTCTCAATTCAATCTGGTGTTGAGTTTGTTGACAAGTTATTAAACCGTGGTGGAATTAACGGCATGCTTGGCTCAGTAGCCGTTATTATTTTCGGTTTAGGATTTGGTGGATTACTTGAAAAACTAGGTGTTTTAAAAGTAATCGTATCAAAATTTGAGAAGAAATTAAATTCTGCAGGTAATGTAACATTGTCTACATTAATCGTGGCATTCTTAGCTAATATATTTGGTTGTGCGATGTATGTATCACTAATTTTAACACCAAAAATTATGGAAGATAGCTATGATAAATTAAAAATAGACCGTCGTGTATTAGCGCGTAACTCAGAAGTAGGTGGAACGTTAACTTCAGGTATGGTTCCGTGGTCTGATAATGGTATTTTTATGGCTGGCATTTTAGGTGTAGCAACGTTCTCATACGTTCCGTTTATGTGGTTAAGCTTCGTATCGTTAATTTTAGCAGTTATTTACGGATATACAGGCAAATTCATCTGGTATGTAGATGATGCAGATAAAGGAAAGCAAGCATCATAAAATAAAAATCACCTTCTACAATATGTAGAAGGTGATTTTTTTATTTTTTAATAGCATTTGCTGAAGTTATTTCATTCTCATATTTAGCAATTTTTTGTTGTATCTTTTTTAAGTTTTTTTCAGTGTCTTGAATGAGCTGTAAGACATTGGTCTCCTGTTGTTTCATTAATTCTAACCTTTGAAGGATAGTAGATTCTCCTTCCATAGACCAGTCGATAAATTGTTTTATTTTTTGAATTGGCATACCAGTGTTTTTTAAACACAAAATCATCTCTAAATATTTCAGTGCTTCTTCATCAAAAACTCGATCTCCTTTTTCGTTTCTTTGCAGAAAAGGAAACAGTCCTTGTTTATCGTAATAACGTATTTGAGAAATAGTTAAGTGTTGCATTTTGGCGACTTGCCCAATTGTATAATACATATCATTCATCCTTTTATTACCAAGGTATAATGCCATCTTTGTTAAGTATTTTACCATTATAGTTTGTTTCACTTAATGCATATTTAATAATAATTTTAGCACTTTCAGTGGTTGTATGGCCACCGGGGGAATTTCCATTAAGATCCGTAGTTGTAAAACCAGGAGTTACCCCAAATACTTCTGGACCGTTAGTAGCAAATTCTTTACTAAAAGCTAATGTTAAAGCATTAATAGCTGTTTTTGAAGAATTATATCCTAGTGTATTAATTGGATGTGTTTCACCATTAGCAAACATTGTTAGTGAGGCCATGTCAGTTGTTACATTTATTATTTTACTGTTGCTTGAATTCTTTAATAATGGTAAAAAGGCTTGCATCATTTGGAAAGTTCCAAAAAAATTAACTTCAAATCCTTGGCGTAAAGTTTCAATATTTAATTCACTAGGTAGCATATTGAAGTCTAGCGCTATGCCTGCATTATTAATTAATAAATGTAAGTGATCAGTCGTTTCGTAAATTTTCTTTGTTGCTTCTTGAATGGATTGTGAATTTGAAATATCTACTTGAATATAGGAAACGTTTGAAACATTTAAAGATTCTACGGCTTGTTGTCCAAGTTGTTCATTACGAGCACCTAAAAATACGTGATAATCTTTTTCTGCTAATTGACGAACAAGTTCATATCCAATTCCTTTATTCGCACCTGTTATAAAAGCATATTTTTTCATATTGAATTCCTCCAGTAATGTTATAGTAGGTTACAATGGAAAGGATAC
>NZ_JBEUTW010000549.1:0-4787 GCF_040492675.1 Bacillus sp. AP50 | reverse complement strand
TCATAAAATATGAGTTTCGAGACCTCAGCAAAATATTGCAATGCTTTATATACATGAGATTGTAAAAATTATTTTATTAAAATTACTGGAGGCTGATGAAATATGATAATAGATCATATAAGCAACAATGTAGTAAAAAAATTGGAACAAACGGTGCGCTATGAAAAGAAACAGCTACAGGTATTACGTGTAAGTAAAAGTAGTTCTAATATGCACGCTTACATGATTTCCCCAGAATTCTCAGAGGTTAAAATTTCAAATACTGAACTGGATGAATATATAGAAAATCTATCAACAAGTCTGAAATATGTCATTGATCGCAAGTTAAATCAACAAGAAATTGAAAAACAAAATCATTCTTTCATTATGACGTGCGCAGTTGAGGAAGATGGTGTTATAGATGATGAAACGATTCATTTTAATACGACGTATGTTAAGCCACCTACACTTGCGAGTAAGGTATTTAAGCTAGTGTGTGGTTTAGGAAATCGTTTGAATAGCTTAAAAGAGTTACATATAACAGTATTAAATAATAATATTAATCGAATTGAAATAGAGTTTTATAATGAAAATGAAACATATGTAGCAGTAGAAAAAGAAGAAATTGCAAATGCGATTATGGGGGCATATACAAAAGCCAATATCTATTATTCCGCAGATCTCCGTTATATTGCAGGAGGAAATGAAATCAAATTAAAGAGCATTAAGCCAAAATTAGCGGGTGATGTGTTGTGAAGCGAGAAAAAGGGATGATTGGAGTTTTATGTACATTTGTTTTTATGATCCTAGTACTCATACCTTTACATACAGCTCATGCATCTGTAAAAGTGGATTTTAATGAATTGAAAGGAAATGATGTTTCTTCATCTTTTAACGAAGGATTAAACAATCGAACAAAAACGACAGAGAAAGACGATTCATTTGGGTCATCAATTATACAAAAAGTTGAGGGTATGTATGCACCAGCTTTTAAAGTAGGGGTAAATATCTTTTCTATCTCTTTCATATTAGGTGTTATTGTCATGGTTATGGCGTTAATTACAAAGAATGGTCAATGGATGAAATGGGCAACAGGGAGTATGATTTTCTCGTTCGTTAGTATGATGGCAATGAGATTAAGTGTATATTTCTTATTTAGTTCGGATGTATTTTCGTTTATGAACATTTTTACGGATTTTTTAGACCTGTTTAAAGCAACAGCACTTATTTTTACACCCTTTATGTTAATTGCAGGAATTCGTTTACGAAGAATTCATGAGAGTACAAAACAACCTGAGTATTATCGTTGGTCTAATCGCGTTATAACGGGATCTTGTTTACTATGTATGTTAGCCGTACTGGCTCCATGGTTATTTGCGAATATGTAAAGAAATATATATAGATGCAAAAGGTACTGAATGTTCATTCAGTACCTTTTATCTACCCATCTGATTTTTCCTTTCGTATTCTGCAAATATCTCCTCTGATTTAGGGGATAATTCGTTCGATTTTTAATCGTTTTTTTGTTGTAAAGGATTTCCATTTGTAGAATGAACAGAACTTGTAGTAGAGCTGGTGTGCCTGCAAAACAGACGAGGAAGATAGAAACTAGAATAATATTTAAATTAGAAATTCATACCTCATATTTAATAATAACTTAATTTATTTTGATAGGAGTGCTTGTTTTGAAAAGAAATCGAGAATATACCGCTTTACGTAATTCTATCTTGATAGGTTGGCTGCTCACAATTATAGTTATGGGCTTATCTATCTATTTTTCTTCTATTGTATATTTACTAATTGGATGTTTCATTTTGTCATTGAAATATGGATTAATGGGCACTATAAAGAATGTAGAAAAGCATTTGCCAACCTGGGCTAATTTTGGAGTGATTGAAAAACCAGTGAATCGGAGGGTGACAAGACCGTTTCAATTTCGGGGCGGACTCATTGTTTCATTAGCATTAGGATTCATAGAGATGGTGATAAAAGGTTTATGTATCTCATATTATATTTTAGGATTAGAAACCCATGTATATCGTTTAATGCGTAGAAACACAAGAATGTGAAAAGGGGACGTATATTATGAAAGTATTAATATTTGAATTAATTCTAATTGTGCTTCTGATACCGATAAACATTATGGTAAAAAAACATGCTCCAAAATGGAAAGGAAGAGCTGGAGAAAAGATGGTAAAACGTATATTAAGAAAATTAGATCACGAAAGGTATTGGGTGTTACATGATGTGACGGTTCATACAGAGTATGGTGATACAACTCAAATTGACCATATTGTTATCGCAGAAACAGGTATATTTGTTATAGAAACGAAGAACTACGAGGGCTGGATTTATGGAAGTGAGAAGACAGCAAGATGGACAAAAGGTATTTTTAGAAAGAAACACTCTTTTCAGAATCCATTTAGACAAAACTATAAGCACATGAAAACAATTGAATGGGTGATCGAACAACAGCTGCCGTGTATTTCTATTGTAGCGTTTCATCCAAAATGCAGCCTAAAAAGAGTAAATGTTCATTCTAAAGATAAACATGTCCTATATTATAACGATCTAAAGAAATGTATCGAATCCTATATTGATGTGAAATTAACAAAAGACGAGGTCGAACATATTTACCAGACTATTTTGCAAGCAAATATTACTGATAAGGATACTGAAAATAAACATGTGAAGTATTTACAGAATAAGTTCGCTAAACAATAAGAAACGGAGCAAGGAACAATGTTATATATAATAGGATTTTTGGTAATCATCGTAGTAGTTATTCGTCTTAACGTGAAGTATTACCAGTTAAAAGGTAATCCAAAAGATTTTGTGATGAAAAAGAAGGATTAAGGATTTATTTTAGAAATAGAGGTAATAGAATACATATATTATTTTAGCCATCACCAAAGGTCATAAGAACCGTTTTACGATCGGTAAATACATACATTACTATATTTTATTAATAAATTTAAGTGATATAATAAATAAAAATAAACAGGAGGTTTAGTTGTGAAAGAAGTGTTAGATGTAGAAACGTATTTAAAGAAAATGAAGAATCAGAAAATAAATTATGATAAAGTATTAAGAAAAATGATTAATGATTGGGAAGCAAGGAACGAAAGACCAAAAGTGTTACTTCATTCATGCTGTGCTCCTTGTAGTACTGCTTCATTGGAATTTCTTGCAGAACATGCAGATATTACGGTTTTTTTCTCGAATTCGAATATTCATCCGAAAAGTGAGTACATGCGACGCTCTAATGAACAAAAGATCTTTGTAGAAAAGTTCAATGATCGTACTGGGCACACAGTAGGATTTCTTGAGGATGACTACCGTTCAAATGTATTTTTTAAAATGGTAAAAGAAGAAGGTTTGGCAGAAGAGCCAGAAGGCGGGCTTCGTTGTTCAGCTTGTTTTGATATGAGATTGGATCGTTCAGCTGAGGTAGCACAAGAAAAAGGTTTTGATTACTTTGGGAGTGCCATTACTCTTTCTAAAAATAAAAATAGTCAATTAATAAATGAACTTGGAATCGGTGTGCAAAAAAATTATGATTCGCGTTATTTACCAAGTGATTTCAAAAAAAGTAATGGATATCAACGTTCAATTGAAATGTGTAATGAATATGATGTTTTCCGTCAGTGTTATTGTGGATGTTCATTTGCAGCAGAGAAACAAGGTATAGATTTAAGATCGGTGAACAAAGATGCGATACATTATCTGAAAGAAAATAATCTTAGTTTAAAAAAATAGATTTAATGGAGAGAAATTCGATGTAAGATTAACCTATGATTTACAAACGAAACGCATTATGTTTCTAAAGGAAAAACGTAAAAAGCTAAAATAGTTCGGGAATAACTCCTTACTGGTTAAAGTTCTAGAGAAGAAAAAACCAATAAGGAGTGTTTTCTTAATCTCGCATTTCCCCTGCCTCTCGGGAAGTCATTGCTCCTTGTCCTGCTCTTACATCATTTTGAATTTCTTGTTTCACTTTTTGTGCATCTGTTTCAGCAAAATCTGGTTTCATAACAGAACCAGGACTTTTTATAGATTTTTTACGATCTTGCATACAAACCCTCCTTGATTTAACATTTAACAATCTTATTATTTACAAAAATACACTCGGTATACTCCGAGTAGTATAATGTTTATTGAAGAAAAAATTGATTACTATAAGGTGATAGAGGAACATAGGGAATAACAATCTTGCATTAACATCTCTCTCAAAAGTTTAGAGAAATATCTGCCAGAAAAACGCCTTTCTCTCTGTAGAAATATAAAGGAAGAATAGTGTTTTTTTATTTTGGATACAATAGTCTAATTATGCAAATAACCACTTGTTAAGGTTATTAGTAAAAGTGGGATCCAGGAATGACTAAATAGGGCATCTAATATATGAAAGTTTTAATGGGATTGAGTTTTATGTTTGGTTGTATTTTCATTACATCAGGAAATGCTGAAGCTGCATCGGGAGGATGGTATAAAGTTACAGCTGCAGGTAACAATTGTAAAGCTAGGGTAAATACTGATCAAACTGAATATAAGCCCAATAATAAAACCGTAGGCATGCAATTAGAGGCAGAAGGAAATTGTAGTAACATGTATTAAGATACGGCTTTATCAGATAGAGACCTAGAGTCTGTAGCACATGATACAACTGTTGGAAGTTTTTCTTCGAAAATTCCAATAAAACAACTAAAAATAGGTAATGTTCGCGAAAAAGAAACTACAGATATTATAGTTCAATTATACAAAGATGCCGCTCATACACAGCCTATAGGAAAACTAATTTCAAATAATAT
>NZ_JBEUTW010000548.1:0-2422 GCF_040492675.1 Bacillus sp. AP50 | reverse complement strand
ATAGTAATATGTTATATAATTTATTTTAGGAGGTGAAGGAAAATGAATGATTCTACATTATGCCCTCGCTTTGAAAAAGGAATGAAATTTTTTAGTCAACGATGGACAGCACTAATTATTTACCAACTTTTTTCTGGATCTCAGCGCTTTTGTACACTTGAATCTTCTCTTCCTGTTAGCGGAAGATTACTTTCAGAAAGATTGAAAGAATTAGAACTAGAAGGAATTGTCGAACGTAAAGTCTTTCCTGAGACACCAGTTCGTATAGAATATTCTTTAACTCAAAAAGGATTTGCTTTAGAAGCTATTATTCGCGGAATAGAAGAATGGTCACAGGAATGGATAGAACTTGAGGAATAACATAAAAGCTTTTTCGTATATAGTTTTAAGTAATCAAATTACAGATACCTATTATTAAAACGCTAATTTTTCAAGCATTTATGAAAAGCTAGCGTTTTTTAATAAATAAAATGTAAGAAATAAAGCAAGGTGATCAAAACGATCACCTTGTTCCCTTACAGATTAAAATAGTGTTTTAAAATCTTTTATTCATACATACTCGATTAATAAAAAAAACGAATAAGCTTTTTTATTAATAAACAGTTTTATTTTTACAATACAGTTAGCTTCCCCTGTTATTTGCGGACAGTAAGACCACCACTGATTAAATTTCTATTTTATTACATTCGAATATTACTTATGAAATTTCACACGCTCTTCAAGTGGTTGGAATTCTTTTTCACCTGGTGCAGCTGTTGGATTACCAAATGGCATTTGTGCAATTAGTTTCCAATTAGCAGGGACATTCCATTCTTGTTTTACCTCATCGTCAATTAATGGATTATAATGTTGTAATGATGCCCCTAATCCCTCTGCTTCTAAACCTGTCCACACGACTAATTGGTGCATACCTGATGCTTGGTGTGACCAAATTGGGAAGTTTTCAGCATATGCAGCAAATTTTTCTTGAAGCGATTTAACGATAGCCTCATCTTCAAAGAATAATACTGTTCCATAACCAGCTTTAAAAGAATCCATTTTTTGTTGCGTTCCTGAAAAGTCTCCATCTCCAACTACTTTTCTTAATGTTTCAGTGGTAATATCCCATAATTTATCATGAGCTTCACCAAATAATACAACTAATCGTGCAGTTTGAGAATTGAAAGCGGATGGAGTATATTTCACAGCAAACTCCACGATTTCTTTAATTTTTTCATCCGATACTTGTACCTCTTTATTAATCCCATAGTAAGTACGTCTTTCTTTCAGTGCAGTATAGAAATCTTTTGTCATAATTCCGTTCCTCCTAAGTTTTAATATTCTTCAAAATGATACATCTCGAAGATAGTATGCGTTTAAATGAGTTCATTTTTGAATCATTGAACTTCCTAGCACCCATTGCCAGTCATTCTAAATCTAAACACACTGCTTCCTTCAGTTTTCCTAAAAAAAGCCTTATAACATCATTCATAAAATCTAATCATCATTCGGTACTATTTTACCCATTCTCTATTCATGTATCCTGCTTGTTTCATATTTACACAAATATGAAATGTAGCTACTTTAATCACCAAATTTCACATTAATTTAGAGCATCTTCAATTACAGCAATTTCGCTCACTCGAACAAAACGATGCAATTTAAAGAACATTGCACAATTAAGTACTACCTGTAAAAGAACCCTCTTAGCCGACTATAAGAAAAAATAATAAAAAGCCAAAAACGAACAATAATATGTTCATTCTTGGCTTTTACTTAACCATCACATTTATTTTTACTATTGCTTCAAATGATTTTTAACTGCCCTTATTACCAATTCGTGATCTTCTTCTGGTGGTAATCCTGAAACTGTTATCATTCCAATAACCCCTACGTTTTTTATTCTGATAGGAAAACATCCACCAAACGCAGCGTATTCTGAAGTATCTAAAAGATATTTTTCATTATAGGAGACCCCAGTTATTTCACTTTGTATCTGCATATAATACGAGCTACGATCATGCAGGGAAACGACTCGTTTTTTACGCTCAATCCATTTCGTATTTTCCTCATTTGTCCCTGTCATCTTGAAATGAAATAATTGCACACCATTTTTCGTTATATCAACAGCAATCAATTTCCCCTCTCGCTTTGCTGTTTCAACGATAAATAAACCTAGTTGCAAGGCATCTTCATTTGTAAAAGAGGAAAATTGAAGTGTTTCCTCCTCTTTTAAAATTTGTTTACTTATTTCATTCAAATTTGAAGTACTCATATCTTTAACCTCCATAATTGTTTTATGCCACACCGACATTTTTTCGAAATTATTAGGCCATATAGTACAACCTTTCAATCACACTGATTCTAAATAAACTACTGTAACATCTTTGATAACTAGTAGTACCGTAAAGCTTGTTTTCTTCTTACTGGTGCTATTATGAAT
>NZ_JBEUTW010000547.1:0-3273 GCF_040492675.1 Bacillus sp. AP50 | reverse complement strand
GGTTTATTTACAAATCACTAACATGCAATCCTAATGAATCTACAGGCATTTGTCTAATTATAAATGAGACTGGCTCGTTTTCTATACAAAAAACATACTGTATATAGTAGTCCATGAACCATATAGATTAACTTACTAAAAAGGAGGAAAACATATGAGTTATGGTGGAAGTTGCGCTGGTTTCGGCGGTGGATTTGCTTTGCTTATCGTACTATTCATCCTTCTAATCATCATCGGATGTAGCTGTTGGGGTGGCGGCGGATACGGATATTAATATATCCTATCCTTGAAAAATGAACTAAAAACTATAGAAAAACAGCTCAAATATGAGCTGTTTTTTTTCATACTTTCGTATGAATTTATATCCCTCTTATTTGCGATTTCAACTAGCAACATATTGTTTACTATGGAATAAGAAACATTTTTACTAAGGGGGATTACAATGATTAGAGGTCTTTACGAAGCACATTTACCTGTCCGCAACTTAAAAGTATCAATACCTTTTTATGAATCACTAGGGCTAAAATTATATAAAAGAGGAGATAATATTGCTTTCTTTTGGATTAAAGAAAATGAGAGTTGGCTCGGCCTTTGGGAAGGCACAGAATACAAAGTGAATTATCACCCCTCTTTACGACATATCGCCTTTCAAGTAAGTTTACATGATTTAGAAAATGCAATTCATTGGCTAAATCAAAAAGGAATTTCAGCACGAAAAGACTTTGGAATGGAACCAATTGAACCGATTGTTTTTCCGGAATTAGCACATGCAGCCGTATACTTTAACGACCCTGATGGAAATAGTTTAGAATTGATTGCACAATTACCTGTTGGACTTCCCACAGCGGAAAAAGTGTATTTAAGTGAGTGGAAAGAACAAATTCAAACATCGTCATTACATAAGGATTAATCTATTTATGTCAGTTTCTTATTCCACACTTCTTAAAACAAATAAAAACTTCAATAAACTATTTTATGGGCAAACATTAAGTGTACTTGGGGATTGGTTCCATACGGTAGCTTTATTAACATTTGTCTACAGCATAACGGAATCGCCGTTTATGATCGCACTTACTTTTATAAGTAAAAGTTTACCACAGCTTCTTCTTAGTCCATTCATAGGCGGAATTGTAGATCGTTTCTCTAAAAAGAATATTATGATTTTTACCGATATTACACGGGGAATTCTAGTCCTTACATACTTACTCGCAGGCTATAAAATTGAGATTATTTTCATTGCTAATATATGTTTATCTGTACTTTCTTGTTTATTTGAACCGGCTAAACAAGCAACTCTAAAAAATATCGTACACCAAAATCATTTCGTAACTGCTAACTCTCTTTCTAGTACAATTAATGGTTTTATGTCTATTATGGGGGCTTCTTTGGGCGGAGTAATTGCACAATCTTTACATATTGAGTTCGCTTTTTTAGTAAATAGCCTATCATACTTTATTTCAGCCTATTTTATTTATAACATGAGTATTCCTGCTCATGATACTTGTAACAAGAAGAAAGCATTTTTCACTGATATAAAAGGTGGTTATACATACATATTACAAACAAAAATCATTTTAACATTAATTCTTGTCGGCATTTCATGGGGGATTATTGGAGGTGCTTATCAACTACTTCTAACGATCTATGCCGAAAAAATTTTCCATACGAACATTGGGATTTTATATACGGTTCAAGGGGCTGGGCTTATGATAGGAAGCCTTCTCGTTAATCTTTATATATCCCATAATAAAGAAAAAATGAAAAAAGTATTCGGTTGGGCCTACTTATTACAAGGAATTTTCTTTCTCGGATTCATTCTATCCGATCAACTTATTATCGGTATCATTACTTTATTCTGTATGCGCATAGCAGGAGGAATCATCGTTCCACTTGATACGACATTACTTCAAACTTACACACACGAAAATATGATAGGTAAAGTTTTTTCATTCCATTATTCCATTTACGGATCTCTTATTCAGTTATCGATGTTTTTTACAGGAGGGCTGTTAGAAATTCTTTCTCCTCAAATGATTGGCTGTTTATTAGCTACATGCTGTATTTTTGTAAGTTTTATATGGCTGTTCTTGTTTTATCGCGGGGATCTCAGTGAATAATTTAATGATAATCAATACATTTTGATCCCATTCATTATTTGTTTCCCCATAATAAAATTGTTTAAAAATACAAGTCATATTTTTTAGTTAAAGAGCCTTATATGGCAACACTATTTGAGAAAAAACTAGATATTTATGTTAAAATACAAATAAGTTTGTGAAACATTGCACTTAAATAATAGACTTTAACTAGTTAAACTTGATTAAATAGGAGGGCTGTTTTGGGTATCACATTCTTTTTCATATGTATTATATTAGTGGCTTCTATTCTGCAAGCAAGTACAGGTTTTGGCTTTTCCATAATGGCAACCCCTTTCTTACTTATGTTATTTCTACCACAAGAAGCTATACAAATAAACATTATTTTATCTTTAATTATCTCCATTTCACTCATTTGGAAAATAAGAATGGACGTTGATTTTGTTCTACTGAAAAGGTTTATTTTTGGAAGTATAGTTGGTGTTCCTTTTGGCATTTTAATTTTCATTTCCGTTAACATAAACACTTTTAAATTAGCAGTTAGCATCCTACTCTTACTATTAACATTGTTGCTAATATGCAACGTTAAGGTTAGATCAACACAATCTAGAGATTTCATAGCTGGCGGATTATCTGGTCTTTTAACGACAAGTATCGGTATGCCAGGTCCACTCCTGTTACTTTATTTTACAGGAACTAATACTGAAAAAGAGAAGTTAAGAGCAACTACATTAGCTTTTTATCTGTTTATATATTTCATTAGTCTAGTAACTCAAATACTCTTTACTGGCACAAACAAAACCATTTGGGAATCAAGTTTTTATGCCATTCCAATTGTATTTTTAGGTTTGTTTATAGGTCAAATTATTTTTAAATGGCTTAATCAACGGATTTTTAAAATATTTACGTACATTCTTTTAAGTTGTACAGGGGGTTATCTTCTTATTGAAAGTTTGAACTTGTTATAGAAGATGCTTTAGATCGTGCAATAACAGATATGTTCAAACGAAATTATTGCTGTATTTTCCGGCGGGGTATTCCATATCAAAACTTAAATAACTTTATTGACAGTTTACAATTAGCAATAATCTTTCTTTCATAAGGAAAATATTTCAAATCAAATACTAAATAAAACGATAAAAAGCGGCTATTATGCCGCTTTTACTTACTATTGGCA
>NZ_JBEUTW010000546.1:0-2443 GCF_040492675.1 Bacillus sp. AP50 | reverse complement strand
CAAGCGGTCCCATAATAATTAATTGTAATGGATATGCCATTATGAAATTTTTAATAAAAATCGAAAAATAAATGGAAACAAATGAATCTCCTTGTAGTCCACCATGTAAATACATCATAGCCATACCGAAAAATGACATAAAGAACACCATTCCAATTACCATAGTTGTCGCCATTGCAACGATAATATTTATTTTTTTAGATTTATCAAATGGCAATATGAATACAATTTTTTTCGCACAAGGTCCAACGATACATATTTCAATTAATAGTGCAATAATAAAGCCAATTAATAGTTCTAATGCAATCTCTTTAATATAAATTGGTCCTCCTGTTTCATTCATTAGTAAATTGTAAAACGTCATTACGATAACCATCCCAAGGCACATCATCATGCCAAATTGGAGGTTTTCCTTTCTTGTTGTTGGCAAATTTCATCATCCTTTCTCTTTGAGTCTTTGTCATTATATCGACATTGGAAACCCCTTCGTAAGTGAACATTTTGTGAACAAATTTAAAACGCTTTCATATTTTTTCCTTTCTACTCTAATTCTCACTTTTACTTATAGAGGTTATATATATCGCAATGTTGAATTACTAAATTTAACATTTCATTACATTATTACTAGGAGGACAACCATGAATGAAGCAGAATTTTACGCATATCACATCGTAACAAGGAAAAAAATGCATATCGGACAAATCATTCCTTTTAACAAAAATCAACACAATACTCTATATCACTTCTTTTTTGAAAGAGAACAATTAAATGCTAGTGGTGAAGATGGCATACAAATTTTAAATAAACACTATAAAAATAACGAATTACATATAAATAATGAAAATACTAAAGTAGTTATGAGTTATATGGATCAAACAATTAGAGCAGTTAGAGAAACAATTGTAGAAATGGTTAGACTACAAGAATTCCCTGAATACCCTTCCAGATTATCTTGCTTATATGCTGCTAAAAGCTATGAGGATGCTTTGAAATGGAGAGCGCTATTTGATTCTTACAATCGAGAAGTTTTACAGATTGTTAAACTACGAGTGATCGGAAGTTCTTTTGAAGGTGACGGGAATCTTTTACCGAAAGAAGATGGAATTCCTTTTTCTCAAAAAATCGAACAAGCTAGAGAGTATTGGAAAGGAAATATTAGAAATGAGCTTCCTGAGCTACTGATTAATGGAGAAATTGAAGTGGTGGAAATTATTGATGACTTTTCCTCAATTCATATTTAATTTCTAACTAAATCATATAGGATGGAGATTACAATGAAGAAAAAAGTGTACTTCAATCATGATGGCGGCGTAGATGATTTAATTTCATTATTTTTATTACTTCAAATGGAAAACATTGAACTTACGGGGGTATCTGTTATCCCAGCAGACTGCTATTTAGAACCCGCAATGTCTGCCAGTCGTAAAATTATCGATCGCTTCGGCAAAGGTAATTTTGCCGTAGCCGCTTCAAACTCTCGCGGGCAAAACCCGTTTCCGAAAGACTGGCGGATGCATGCATTTTATGTAGATGCTTTACCAATTTTAAATGAGTCTGGAAAAGTTGTAACACCCGTGACGGCAAAACCTGCGCATCATCATTTAATAGAAACGCTTCTACAAACGGAAGAAAAAACAACTTTATTATTTACTGGGCCCCTAACTGACCTTGCTCGTGCATTATATGAAGCTCCCATAATCGAAGATCAAATTGAACGCCTTGTTTGGATGGGTGGTACATTTCTTAAAGCTGGCAATGTACATGAACCAGAGCATGATGGAACAGCTGAGTGGAATTCGTTTTGGGACCCTGAAGCAGTGGCTCGTGTATGGGATGCAAAAATTAAAATCGACTTAGTGACACTAGAAAGTACAAACCAAGTTCCGTTAACTATAAACATACGTGAACAATGGGCAAAAGAACGAAAGTATATTGGTATGGATTTCCTTGGTCAATGCTATGCAATGGTCCCTCCTCTCGTTCACTTCTCAACGAACTCTACTTACTATTTATGGGATGTACTAACTACCGCTTTTGTCGGAAACACTAGCCTTGCAAAAACTGAAACGATTAATAGTATCGTTCATACATACGGACCAAGCCAAGGACGTACAGAAGAAACTACTGATGGACGACCTGTAAATGTCGTTTATGATGTAAAACATGATGTTTTCTTTGAATATATTACTGAATTAGCAAAGAAAGCTGCTATCTGAACCCCTATAAAGTGATATAACTTCAGATAACGAGCCCCAATTTTAAAAATTGGTTGTAACTAGATATTTAACTATTAAAAAGAGTATTGAATTAAATTTCAATACTCTTTTTGTGCAATTTAATTATATTTGATTAATGTAGTGTCTTACAGATTATTCATTTCATAACCATTGACAAAATACGTTATTGTTTCTAACTCATCTTCATTTAATTCTCTATCTAGCTC
>NZ_JBEUTW010000545.1:0-2214 GCF_040492675.1 Bacillus sp. AP50 | reverse complement strand
TTGGAACGTATTTTGTTTAATCTTTCACATTCCAAATTATATAGTATCATGGCTTTTATTGTAAAACAATAGAAGCTATGCATTCATTTTTTCCAAGGTTCTACAACATGTATCGTTTTATTTGTTGCATCCAACTTTACTTGAATACCGATAGGCATGGTAATCATGGGATGTGTATGACAACAATCGAAGTCAGCTAGAAAAGGAATTCTTTGATTTTGAAGTACTTCTAATAGTATTTCAAAAGGTTTTCGATTTGTACCACAATCATCAAATTGCTCATGTTTTCCAAGAATGATACCTGAAATTTTATCGAATACACCGTTAATTTTAAGTAATGAAAAGCTTCTTTCAATAGTAGCTGCATCTTTTGAACTGTCCTCAATAAAGAGAATGTCGCCTTCTTGAATATGTGGCATATAGGGGCTACCCAAAATTCCTTGTATCGTGTTTAAATTCCCGCCAATAATACGCCCAGTAGCTTTTCCATCAATTACTGAAATCCAATCGTTTGGTCGAAGTTCTTTCTCCTTCGTCTTTTCTTCCCAATTAATAAATTCATCTGACCAAAATAATGGTTGTTTTATATGATAAGGAAGAGAATGATCATGTAGTAAAGTTTCAGCAAAATATTTGTATGTGCAATCAACAAAAGGTTCAAATTCGCCAAAGGAAGGGACGAGAGCTGGTCCATAAAATGTAGGGATTCCTGTTTTGGCGTAAATTCCTAGTAATAAAGCAGTTGCATCTGAATACCCAATCATTATTTTAGGGTTCTTTAGAAAAGCATCATAATCAATATAAGGTAATATTGAATTTGAATTCATCCCACCAATTGTTGACATAATACAAGAAACATTAGGATTTCTTATCAAGACATTTAGTTCCTCAGCACGCTCTTGTATACTACCAGAACGATAAAAATCATATCGACCTGTTAATGAACCTTCTAATATATGAAACCCTTTCTGTTGTAAGTAAGATTTTGCTCGTTCAAATCTTTTTGGAGAAGTGTAGGTTACTGGTGAAGAAGGGGAGTAGATCCCAATTGTGTCTCCGTATTTTAATGATTTTGGAAGTAGCATTTGTATGAATCCCTTCTATTAAATAGTTTATCTCGCTATTTGACGGGTAGCCCGATTGGGGGGCTGATTAAAGTTTCGCTTTATTTACGAGAATTTATTATTGAATATTCTTACGTTTCAATATTGTAAGTTTAACATAAATAAATTAAAATAATCATTGCTGTACTATGAATAAATATACCTTTTACCTTGACTATATAAAGGAATTGTTGTTAAGGTTAAATGTGAGTGTATAAAAGGTTTGCTAAAGGAGTTTTGAAATGAATCGGTTAAAATGGGGAAGGATGACAGTCCTATTAGTTATTATTTTAGGGATATGTTGGTTCTTATTCCAAGGAAATCAAAAGAGCATAGCGAATGTAGAGGGACAACCTTTGCAAGTGGCAGAACTACCTAAAGCAGGATTTACTGAAAAAGTAGTCCCGCCAAAGTACATCCCACCAGAAATTAACGCAAAAGCAGCTATGATTATCGATGCGAGTGATGGAGATATTATTTATCAATATAATGAAAATGAAGCTTTTGCACCGGCTAGTATGTCTAAGATGATGACAGCGTATCTCTTACTAGAGAGTATACATAACGGGAAAGTTCGCTGGGAAGATCCAGTAAAAATGAGTGCGAAGGCGGCACAAACAGAAGGAGCGAGAATCCCAGTACAAGTTAATGACACATTAACTGTTAAAGATTTATATCATGCATTAATGATTGAGTCAGCTAATAATTCGGCTGTGGCTTTAGCAGAACATATGGCAAAATCGGAGAAAGATTTCGTTCAGCTTATGGATGCAAAAGCGAAACAGTTAAAAATGTCGGAACATGCTAAATTTGAAAATGCTTCTGGATTACAAGAGCCAGATGGAAGTGAAACAAAAATGACGGCTGGTGATGTAGCACAATTGGCGTATCATCTTATAAAAGATTATCCGGAAATATTAGAAGTGACTCACTTACGTCAAAGTCAGCTAGCATTTAATAATATTAATGTTATAAGCACAAACGACATGTTAAACAAAAATAATAAAAGTTTATATATAGAAGGAATGGACGGACTAAAGACTGGATTTACAGATAGTGCAGGATACTGTTTTACTGGGACTGCAAAGCAAGGTGATAATCGAATTATTAC
>NZ_JBEUTW010000544.1:0-2457 GCF_040492675.1 Bacillus sp. AP50 | reverse complement strand
ATTGAATATATTTCATCCATACAAACGGCTGGTATTCACTTAAAGCTTTTCCATAAGCTTCTTTTTGTGCAATTATAGATAATTTCTCAATTTCATCAGCACTTAAAGGACCCTCTTTACATTTTTCATAAAATGTTTTTTCAAACTGATACGATGCTCGTATTGCCATTACATAATTAAAACTATTTCTTATTTTCCAGCTAAGTAATGACTTTTTCGTATCTTTACTATCCGTTGTTTCAATTAGATAATTTAAGAGTACCGTTTCAAAGAAAATAGATGCTGATTCAGCCGTACTCATTGGCAAATAATCATCTAAAAAAGACGTAGATTGTTCAAAACTCATATTATAAAAGTGCCAAGCATGTCCTAATTCATGAGCGAGCACTCTTACACTATCTATACTCCCATCATAACGAATGGAAATTCTCGATTCTTTCTCACTGAAAAATGGAGCACAAAACCCACCTGGTGGTTTATTCTCTCTCGGTTCAGCATCTACCCAACCACTTTCTATCGCATTACGTGCAAATTCTGCTAATTCTTCATCAATATTCTTACATGCATCATAAACGTTTTGTATTGCTACTGAAAAAGGAATCATGATCTCATTACTTTCCTTTACCGTCATAAGTTCATGCCATGTAATTGAAGCTTTTCCTTTCTTATACACGTTTAAAGCACTTACTAATTTATCAAGGTTTTCTTCTGTCGCATTCCACATTTGGAATAATACAGTTTCTGAAATGCCATTCGCATGAAAAGATTGTGTTAAAATCTCTCTATCTTCTATTTCATTACTCTTTGCATTACGCAATCTCCCTATTTGATTTAATACAGTAGCAAAGGTTTCTTTTTCCTTATGTAAAGTACTTGTAAGTAACTCGAATACTTCTAATCTTTCCTTTTCATTATCACTATTCATTGCAATAGTATTTGCTTGTCCAAAGGATAATTGTTTATTATTGTGCTCTATTTCTATCCTATCCCGTAATTGTATGTACATATTTTCCCAAGCATTAAGCTCATCTTTTATTAACTTAGTATTATCTGAAGTTTCCACTTCATTATGTTTTATTACTTGCTGTAATTCATTTTTTAGTTCCTTCACTTTCACGGTCAATTTAGTAAGGTCAGATGGTACACTTTCTTCAACTGATCTACAGTACAAATAGTATTCTGTTTTCTCAATAGCTTGTATTAGCTTTGAAAGAACCTCTACATCTTTTGTTACAAAATATTTCTCTTTCAACTCCAAAATTGGAAATAGAATATCCTCATTCAAATACAAGCGATTCAAATCCCATCTAGCAATTTCTTGCATTTTTATAGTCGCCTCCTATTTTTACAAATAGTTACAGATATTTCTCCCCACACAATTATATATGAAATGGCAAAATTTTGATATCTTCAAATATTTAAATTCCTACAAATACATTCTTATTTATACTCTTTTCTTCTACCATTAAGTATCATTCCACATATAAAAAATACTCCCTCTACAAGAGAGCAATTCATATAGGAAAACTTCAAAGATTTTATCTTCACCAATACCATATCGACCGGTAATCACAGATTAAAGAAAAAAGGATTGATCAAATGATCAATCCTTTACTCTACTTCATTTAAGAAAAATAACGTTATAACGCCAGGTCCTGTATGTGCTCCGATTGCTGCACCAATTGTATTTACGATAAATACTTCACAACCGAATCTTTCCGTAATTAATGATTTTAATGCTTCCGCTGTTTCTAAGTCATCACCATGAGTGATACCGATCGTTTGACCTTTAAGGTCTTTACCACGCTCTTCCATAATATCAACAATTCGGCTTAATACTTTCTTTTTCCCTCTTACCTTTTCAAGTGGTACAAGTTTTCCTTCTTCCACGTTTAAGATAGGCTTAATGTTTAGTAAACCACCGATAAAACCAGCTACTTTACTTAAACGTCCACCTCTAACAAGGTACTGTAAGTCAGCTACAGTGAAGATGTGCTCCATATGGTTCATTAGAAAAGCGACACGGTTTAAAATATCTTCTTTTGATGCGCCGTCTTTTGCCATTTTAGCAGCTTCTAAAACGACAAGACCTTGACCAAGCGAAGCACATTTTGTATCAATAATTTCTAAATCTAAATCTGCATATGTTTCTTTTACTTCCTCTTTAATGACAACTGATGATTGATATGTACCAGACAGTTCAGATGAAAAAGCTAAATATATACAAGGATTACCTTCTTTTGCATAAGAAACAAATTTTTCTTGGAAAGTTTCAAGTGAAGGCAATGATGTTCTATAAACAGCGCCTTCTCTCATTTTTTGTAATAATGTAACTGACTCTAATGTTACTCCATCTAAATACTCTGTTTCTGCTTCATCATATACACGGAGTGGAATTAAATCAATATCATATGCTTGCAGCAATTCTACTGGTAAATCCGCCGCACTATCCGTAAT
>NZ_JBEUTW010000543.1:0-1268 GCF_040492675.1 Bacillus sp. AP50 | reverse complement strand
GTGATAACTTGATATATAATAAATAAAAAAGAGATTAATGCTAATGTAAGTATATTAATTTTTATTTCTCTATTTATCATTAAATTACTCCTTACTGACGTCTTTATTCCAGAAATATCCGACACCTCTTTGTGTGATTATACAGTCAGGATTTTGTGGATTATCCTCAATTTTACTTCTCAATCTTTTTACATAAACAGAAAGAGTATTTTCATCGAAAAACACTTCGCCTTCATCTGCTATTTTTTTCAATATCTCATTTCTTTGTAACACTTTATGAGGATTTAGCATTAACGTTAATAAGAGTTTGTATTCTAAATGTGTTAAATTTATACTTTTCTCATGCTTAAAGGCTCTGGCTGCTTCAACTTCAAGCTGTATATTTTCAGACTTCAATATAGTATTAGAAGCTGTTTTAATTTTTTTTCTTAATTGTACTTTTACTCTAGATAATAGCTCTTTTACCCTGAAGGGTTTTGTTATATAATCATCTCCACCAATATCAAGGCCCATTACTACATTTGCCTCCTCATCCAGTGCTGTGAGAAAAATAATAGGTATATCACCTTTTCTTTTAAGATAGGTACATAAATCATACCCATTTCCATCTGGGAGTCCAACATCCAATATAGCTAAGTCAAATTTATTATTTTCGTATTGGTCTTTTGCATCTTGTACAGTAGAAACTCTTATGACCTCAAGTCCTTCTCCTTTTAGAGTAAACTCAATAGCCATTCCTAGATCGTTATCGTCTTCAACGAATAATACTTTATCCACAGTATCTCTCCTCATTTGTCTTTGATTATGGCAGTATTTTAGATTATGACAGTTATTTTACACGTTGATTGGCTAATTTAAAATAGTTTAGTATGGAAATGGATTTTTAGAGGCTTTTCTGAGTATAAGCATAATACCCAAATCGACTTAAAGCTTTTCAGTACATAATGAGATACAACAATTACTTAAAGCAGAATATTTATGTAATTCATACATGTACTTGCTTAAATTTTGAAAAACCTTGTAATAGTGTCTTGTTGAATTTGTACGTTTTTATACAATCAGTAAAGTTTTGTTTAAGTTATCTTATACAAAAATGTTAAATGAAATTTGAATTCACATTAATTATGTAAATGAATTTTAAAAAACAGATCATTGAGAATAAGAGCCGAATGGGAGCGGATTTTTGAGAATTTGAAAAGTATGTGTGTACTTAAATAAGTGTATAAAAGCCGTTTAATTTTAAAGTATATCTTAATCAGAGTTACGAG
>NZ_JBEUTW010000542.1:0-1663 GCF_040492675.1 Bacillus sp. AP50 | reverse complement strand
TTATTATACGATTATTTCTGAACTACAAACGTTATAGCATTTGTTTTTAATTGAATGTGTCTTTCATTACGAACCATATTATAAGCTTATTCTTTTATTTCAACTTTTACTTCTTTCCATCCTTTATAAATACTTTTTAATAGATGTATCATTTCATCAGTTGGGAGATTAATTTCAATTAAAGCTTCTAATTCTTCATTCGTTTTTAAAACAATTTCTTGTATGTTAGAGTTAATAATTAAACAATTAATACCGCCGTTTTTTGTCCCTTGTTTCATAGAATGGAGCACTTTTTTAAAATCTTCTTTTGATTTAACATGCTCTAAACTTGATACTGCAACGATATAATCATAAGCGTTAGAGTCAATATGATAGTTTTCAATTTCTGCTTGTTCTGTTTTTATAACCTCGAATACATCATGTTCTTTACTATAAATTTTTAGCTTTGTTAAAGCGGAATCAAGTAAATCAACACATGTAACAGTGCCATTATAATTTTTTATTATTTGTGCAATTGGAATGTTATTTCTACCGATGCCAGAGCCAAGATCAAGTACTTGCAAGTTGTTTTGTCCTTCAAAGTGATCCATCAAGTCCATAACTGTTTTAACCGGTTTGTACAGCCAAGAGCCAATTTCAAATAGTTTATATTGTTCATAGCAAAGGCCGTGATATTTCTTTTCTTCTTGTCTTATGTAATCGATACGGTTCACATTGTTTCAGCTCCAATATTTTTATTGCAAAATGAATAGGTGGGACAGCCTTTAACATTTGTTTGAATTCGAAAAATACCACCAGCATGTGGATACTCTTTTAATTCGTCATCAGTCATTCTTGTTCTGGCTGTTGTAACATATAAATCTGTTAAATTAGGTCCTCCAAATGTACATGATGTTACATATAAAGCTGGAATTGGAATATTTAATATTTGTTCTCCAGTAGATGGATTCCATCTAGTTATTTTTGAACCTCCCCAATGTGCAATCCATAAACAGCCGTCTTCGTCAATTGTCATACCATCAGGTAGACCATCATTTTCAGAGAAAATGATTACATCAATTGGATTATGAATGTCTCCAGTACGTATATTATATTGATAGCGAACCACTTTTTTAGTTGGTGTATCTATAAAGTAAAAGTATGTATGATCAGGTGACCAAGCAATTCCATTTGATGTATTTACATGTGAAACTTTTTTCTCTACACTTAAATTATGATGTAAACAATACAAGGAACCTGCAGCATTCATACCGTATGTATCTGTAGAACCTGCCCAGAAACGACCAGCTGGATCACATTTTCCATCATTGAAACGATTTTCTATTAAATGTGGTTCAGGGTCAAAAATATGTGTCAGTTTTTCGGTATTTATATTAATAGAATAAAAGCCTTTTTCTATAGCTAAGAGTAGTACATCCTCTAAATATGGAACAACACAGCCGATTTGTTGATTGAGTGCAATTACTCGGTTCGTATTAGCGGTAGGATTGTATATGCATAATTTTCTCTCCATAATATCAACCCAATATAAAAGTTGCTTTTTTTCATTCCAACATGGTCCTTCAGCTAAACTTGCTTTAGCATCTAAAACTAATTCTATATTACTGAACAAGATGTTCACCTCGCGTTATAAGATATTAATATAATTCGATAAGAATAGAGG
>NZ_JBEUTW010000541.1:0-4539 GCF_040492675.1 Bacillus sp. AP50 | reverse complement strand
ATTCTATCTTGTTCTACGTTTTCCAAATTGATTCCTCCCACTTCACTAAAATAGCATTTATAGGAAAATAACAGCCCTATATAAAATAGTAGCCGACTTTAACATAAATAGTATATGTAATTAGTAGGAGAATGCTTGGACAACGAAAACGAAATAGACTTCAAAAATTTCACAATTGAAACTTCTCTTTAATCATTTCCGCTACTTCTTTTGCACTCAAATACGTGTTATTAATTTTTATATACTCTTCTTTTTCAATTTCACCATGAAGAGAGTTTAATCTATGCTTTTTCATCGTTTCTTTCAAATTATTTTCAGACCACTCAATATCTCTTTTTTTCGGTTTATGTTCTAATCTATTCGGGCTTTTATTTCGTTCTAATCTTTCATCTAATTCCGCTTCCAGCTCTACAAAATGCACTGTCCCACCTTTTGATTCAAAAATACTTTCTACATGATGTATATAATCCCAATCCGCTTGGAGGTCAAATGCCCATATATACGTAAAAATCATTCCAGATAAATCACTTTTAGATACTTCTTCAAATATTTCATTACGAAATAAACTTACTAGTCTTTTTGCTTCTTTCGTACTGTAATCAAAAATTGGACTTACTAAATCAATTGTCATGTGGTTATGAAAAAGTTTTAAACCGGTTAATGTTGCTAATTCTTGCCCCACTGTCATTTTTCCAACTGCTTGTGGGCCAAATATTAATATAAGTTTCATTTATTTCCCTCCAATCTTTCTCTATAAACCATTACATAAAATAAAAAATAAGGCAGCCGATTTTAAATCGATTGCCTTATTTTTTATTCATAGTTTTAGTTCTATTCTTTTCGCACAGCTTCAAAAGTAATCATTTGATTTGCATTTGACGGTTCTTTTTCATAATCATATTCAGCAGAGCACGTAATATTAGAGAAACCTATACTTTCTAAAAGAAGTTTAAACTCTTCTATTCCATACCAGCGCAGCGCAAAGCGTTGTAGTTCTGTTTGTACTAACTGTCCTTTACTCCACTTTTCATATTTCAAATATGATACAGTAACTTGGTTCAGCCAATCTATTTCAATTGATTTATTTTCTAATGTGATTCCGTCTCCACTCGGCAAAGAGAAAGTCGATGTATGAATTTCC
The DNA here is from genome assembly GCF_040492675.1 of Bacillus sp. AP50. Taxonomy (NCBI): domain Bacteria; kingdom Bacillati; phylum Bacillota; class Bacilli; order Caryophanales; family Bacillaceae; genus Bacillus; species Bacillus sp. AP50. The sequence goes on along the minus strand of NZ_JBEUTW010000541.1, from coordinate 3,398 downwards.
CCAGTCTTCCAGTCATGCGGAAGCATAATATCTACGATTAATCGTCCATCTGGATTAAGATGTTCATAAAAACATTTCAATGCATTTATAGAATCCACACGATTTTCAATTAAACAAAAAGATCCAGTAGGAATGATAATTGCGTCATATTTATGCGGAAGTGAAAATTGTTGCAAGCTTCCTTCATATAAATTAGGATGTAAGCCTCTCTCTTTACAGCGCTTACGGCAAGAATCTAGCATTTCAGGTGAATAATCTATCCCATCCACTTTAAAACCAGCCTCTAGAAGCGGAATGATGACACGTCCTGAACCTACTGCGGCTTCGAGGATTCTTCCTCTACAATCTTTTAAACGTTTTTTGTAATACTCAATATCACCATTTAAAGAATAACCGACTGGTTTTGTGTAATCATACAGTTCTGTACAAAGTGTACTATAAAAGCTAAACATTTATTTTCTCCTCCGTTTTTACGTACGGAAGATTTCAATTCAACTAATCTTCCTGCACCTCTGATTTTAATGATATTTCGAAAGAGCTGACTGTCATAATATATCACTCACTTTCCATAGAATATAATGATATTGTATTACATAACCTTCCAATTTGAAATATAAAAATTAAAAATTCAGACTACAAATTAAAGAGCTTACTTTAGTAAACTCTTTAGAAAAAATATTTATTTCACAATCGGCAATGTCACTTCACTTAATTTCACTGTAAGTTTCGTGCCAGCTTTCGGTCTAATTGTATAATCATAATCACTTGCAATTAAAACAACTCCGATTTGATGCCCCGCTTTAAATACATAATCATCTGGCTGCATGTCCCATGTAAATGTATAATCTTTGCCCGGTTGAATCGCTGTTGAATTTTCTATACTCTTTAAGTTTTGTGGATCCATCCAGCCTCTCGTTACGATTTCCGGCTTCGCTCCTCCATAGTCAACAAGTAATGCTGTTAAATTTGATACAGATCGATCAATATTTCCTGTAATTGAAATCTTTGGTGTACCACTTATACGCGTATCTTTTTGCAGTACAGGCATTGTATATACTAATCGATTTGCTACTTCTAATTCTGGGTTTGCTACTAATTGGTTTGATTTCATTTGTGCATCATCTAAGAATGAGAAAACTTTATTAGCCGCTCCCATACTTAATGGTAAATTGACTGATTTATTACTTAAATACATACGGATTTTTGAAGGTACAGCCGCTGGATCTGGCCAATTTTTTATCTTTTGCCACGTTTTATTTTCTCGTTGCACATCAACCATTGGTTCATCCATAATTCCATTTTCAATTCCGTACAACCAATAATCTAACCATTTATTTTGTGTTTGCTGCCAGTTATTACTTGATGTCCCACCATGACCACCTTGGTGTAGCCACATTTTACGCGGAACATTATTTTCTCCAAGTGCTTCCCACCATTGCGCGAACTGTTTTGTTTTAACATTCCAATCGTTTAAACCATGAACAACAAATACACTCGCTTTTACATTTTTAGCATCTTTTACATAGTTACGTTTATCCCAAAAATCATTATAATTACCTGTTTTTCTGTCTTGTCCAGCCGTTAACTCTTTTATAACTTGTCCGCAAACTTCAGGGTTTTCCCTTGTCAGTACTGCTTCTGCCATATTATCTGTATCTTCCCCTTGATATCCGCCTGGAGCAATGACTGCACCATTTGCACGATAATAATCATACCAACTACTAATTGCTGCGATTGGAATAATTGTTTTTAAACCTTCGACTCCAGTAGTCGCAACAGCATTTGGTAAAGTACCATTATAGGAAACTCCAGTCATACCTACATTTCCTGTAGACCAATTTGCCTGAACTTCCTCACCCTGTTCTGTAAATGCTTTCGCGCGACCGTTTACCCAATCAATAACAGATTTTGTCCCGAGTATCTCTTGTTCATCTCCAGTTGTAGGGCATCCATCTGATTTTCCAGTACCGATACTTTCGCCTAGAATAACTGCATAACCTCTTGGCACGTAATAGTTCCCATACGAACCAAGATTAACCGCTCCATACGGTTTTCCTTCATACGCATACAATTCTTCATCTACATTATATACAGGAACATCTTTTAATCCAGATCGATATGGACTCATTTCATAAATAACAGGAACTTTCACATTCGGATCTGTCTTTGGACGCATAACTTTTATCGATACTCTGTCTTTCTTACCGTCTCGATCACTATCAACTTCTGTCTCTACATATAAATTTTCGATAATAGCTTCATCGAGAGAATAAATCGGTTTTGTCATCCCATTTTCTAATTCAATTTTTGTACTTTTAGTCTCTTCCTTCTTCTCAGCATGCACATCCATAGTAAAGCTAGGTATAATTGTTGCAGATAGCATTGCTGACAGTGTAATTGCCATTTTCTTTTTACTCAAAATGTTCCCTCCCCTTATTCGTTCTCTTTTACTATATAACAAAATAACTGAAAATTCAGTTTTATTTTATATAAAAGTTGAGAAACTCAAAGATTTCTTATTAAGTAAAATTTCGGCAAATAGCGGGATAAATAGAGAAAAAGACAACCGATATTTCTATCGCTTGCCTTACATTCCATTTATTATTTTTCTAACTCTTTAAAGGTATCTTTCAAGTCTTTATCAGATACCTTTATATCTGCATTTTTAAGCAGTTCTCTAGTAACTTGTTGATGGAATTGAGGATCTTGTATACGTTGCTGTTCTAATTCTTTACGAATATTCTCTTTCTCTTCCTCATACGGTTTAAGCTCTTTTTTATCCGTTAGCTTAATAATATGATATCCGAAAGAAGATTTAACAGGTTCACTCAATTGACCAACTTCTAACTTATACGCAGCATCCTCAAATTCTTTCACCATCATACCAGGTCCAAATTCAGATAGTTCCCCACCTTTTTCTTTAGAACCTGGATCCTCTGAATATTGTTTAGCCAATGCCGCGAAATCTTCGCCACTATTTAATTTTTCTTTAATTTCTTTTGCTGTCTTTTCATCTTTTACTAAAATATGGCTAACTTGAAGCTTTGGCTTATAATGATCTTTAATATCTTTTTCCGTTACGGTTGCTTTAATAGCTTTTTCAAAAGCAAAAGTAAGCTTTAATTTCTCTTTCAACTGATCTTCATTTTTCACACCATTGGATTCCATATATGTATTAAAATTATCGCCCATCTTGTCTTTTAATTCTTTTAGTTGTTTCGTTACCTCTTCATCCGTAACTTTATATTTATCATTTAATACTTTTTCTACTACCATTTCAGATAAATTCTGTTTACCGTAGTTTTCTTTTAATTTTTTGTTAAAATCACTTTCTGAAATGCTTCCTGATTTTGTCGTTACAATATTATCTGATGAACCACATGCAGATAAAGATAACG
>NZ_JBEUTW010000540.1:0-2067 GCF_040492675.1 Bacillus sp. AP50 | reverse complement strand
CCAAATTTATCAAGAGAAGAAATTGAGGAGAAATTTGGCGAAAGAATTAATGTTGTGAAATTTTTTAATCACATTAAATATGTACCGAATATTTATTTTTTACAAAATTTCGCGTGTGAATTTGATGTGCAAAATCATTTACTACCATTTATTTCTGAATTAGAGCAACTTGATAAAGACACGGAAGTAAATCAAATTATAATTGACTTATATTTTGATAAAAAAGCAGGGCATGCAGCTGTAGGGAAGAGTGAAACAATTGAATATATAAAAAAAGTAAAACCTATTCAGACTGTAAAAGAAGAACAAAAAGAAGTGGACCTATCAGTCGTTATAGTTTTAGGAGAAGAAAAATCAAAATTGAATCAAATTTTAAATAAAGTGCAGCATATAAAACCAATAGAAATTATTATTGTAGCTGATGATAGAATGAGTGCGATACAATCTATACCAACATTTGTTGAAAGTAACGTTGTTGTGATTGAGGAGAAAAGTAAACGGAAAGCACCAGTTCATGGGGCAAAAATCGCCAATGGTGATGTAGTCTTATTTTTAGATGGGGAAGATGTTATTTTTTCGGTAGAATTAGAGCGATTTATAGAACCGATACTGAAAAAGGAACAGGATGTAATCTTAAATAACATAGACTCCGTATGTTTTGAAAAGATGAGAGTAGAATGGCCAAGTATTGCTATGGTGTATAGAAAAATAGTAAACGATGTATTGGGGCGTATGGATTTAAAATATGATTCGATGTTATCTATGCCATATGCTATTACTAAAAAAGCAATTGAAGACATTGGATATGATATCTTGCAGAACCCTATTCTGTCCCAAGTCACTCTTATTGAGAAAGGGTGGCGACTACAATCCTCGTCAGCCATCACTAACACCTCCTTGAATAATATGCCCGCAAACGAAACCTCTTTCTATAAAAATGAATTAACTAAATTAGAAGTATATGAGATTAAAGAAAATATAAAAGCTTTGGAGAGTTGGTTACAACGAAAAGATGATAGAGGTAACTATACAGATGGAGGAAGAAAAAGAGAAATTATAGAGCAGTTAAAAAAACAAAAGAATTATTCACGTTTCCATAAAGGATGGGGAATGAATTCATCAATTTATAATGGAAAACAGTTATCAATTATTATACCAGCACAAAATGAAGAATCAACGATTAAAGAAGTTATTCTTGAGGCAAGAAAAATTGAACCGAAAGAAATAATTGTTGTCATTAATGGGTCAACAGATCAGACAGAAGTAATCGCTAAGCAATCAGGGGCAACAGTAATTGTTTATGAAGAAAGATTAGGGCATGATGTAGGACGGGCAATTGGTGCACAAGAAGCCACAGGGGATATACTTCTCTTTATTGATGCTGATTTTGCTATTCCAGCAAAAGATCTTCATCCGTTAACGCAAGCTGTTGCGGATGGTGTTGATATGGTTTTAAATGATTTAAATTTAAATCTTAGATTTCCTCTATATATTGTAAGCTTATATAAATATATGTTGAATATTGCTTGTAACCGTAAAGATTTAGGGGTAGGATCTACAATTGCTGTTCCCCATGCTATTAGTAGAAAATGTTTAGAGGGAATTGGCTGGGACACTCTTCACACAGCGTGTGTTGCACAAGTAAAGGCAATATTAGAAGGGTATAAAGTCGGATGTGTCCATTTTGTAGATGTAATGAAACCAAATCGTATTCGTCCAAATGAACACTTCGCAACAGTAGGACATCCACCAGCTGTATTGAGAATTACCGGCGATCATGTAGAAGGGTTTTCTTATTTACTAAAGAGTAGGGATTTTAAAGATTTATTTTAATTTGGAAGCTACTTTATTAATCGGCTTGAAATAGCAACGGATAAAGTATGAGTTACGTATTGGAATAAAAACAAAATTTTAAAAATTGCTTTTTTAATTCAGTGTAAGTGAAAAGTAAAAACCTCTTCAAATACATGAAGAAGTTTTTACTTTTTTATTTCAATTTATTATAAGTATATAAAGTAAAGAGTAAATAAAGCAGTAACGAAATTAACTTAATATTAGATGTAAGAA
>NZ_JBEUTW010000539.1:0-1809 GCF_040492675.1 Bacillus sp. AP50 | reverse complement strand
GTAAATAGACTTTTATCACAAGTAGCGTAACAATGTGTAAAACAAACCTATTCCTACATACAAAAAAGGCTCTTACACACCTTATGAAAATGTGCAAAAGCCCTTATATATCAAGACTTAAACCAAATATTATAAAAATCAATCCAACCTTGTGAATTAATCATTATATTTTGAACTTTTTCATGTGTACTTACCTCTTGTTTATTACGATATAAAGGAATAATATGAATTTGACGTAACAAAGTATCCTCGATATCGCGTAACAGTGTAACTCTTTTCTCTAATTCTTCTTGTCTAAAATAAGGAGACAACTTTTCATGAAAGTCCATGCTGCTTTGTCCATGAATAAAACTATTTTTTGTAAGAAACATATATAATAGACTATCTTCTATTCGTTCACTAATTGTAGCACTATCATGCATCATATCGGCCTTTTGTATCGTACTTACTTCCAATAGCTCTTCTATATCAAGAAAATTATTTTCTACACGAATCCCGTATTTCGCACACTCTTTTTGTATCCACTGTGCATCTTCAACATGATCTCGTCCTGTAAATGTGTAGAGTTGTAGCACTTCATTATGATAAGTACTCCTTTTAATTAAACTTTCTACATCTTCCTCAATCTCTACAATGCTTTCACCTGCTAATATTAGTTTTTTTGCCACTTCTCCACGTTCTCCGCCGAGTTCTTGAACGATTGTATAACCATGAATGATGTTATATAACGCTTTCCGAAATAACGCATCTTGCATTGGTCCTTCTTTCGTAAGATTACATGTTATATATGTCACGTTCGACTCAAGCCGAGACAATTCTTTATTATGTTTTTCTTTATCTTTATACTGCGCCTTTACTAAAACATCGTATGTACTTACACCTTGTTCTACATTCCACAACTCAATACGATCTAAAAAAGGTCTTTCACGAAAATATAAAGGATGTCCTTCTAAAATGAACAGATTTTCATTACTTTTATATAATTGAAAAGGCCCTGTTCCAATTAGCTCTCCTGCTTCATCTTCATTCACGATAGAACACTGTTCTGCACTTAGCATATGTAAAAACATTCGATTTTCCGTATGTAATTGAATTTCGAAAACGTAGTCATCCACTGAACGGATATTTTCAACGTGTTGTAACATCCATGCGTGTGCATTATTTTCCAGCTTCATAAATCGATTCAACGAGTATATAACATCATGTGCAGTAAGTTGTTTTCCATTATGAAAGTGAACTCCTTTTCGTAAGTAAAACGTCCATATTTTTTCAGCGTCATTATATTCCCAGTGAAATGCAAGTCTTGGCTCTATAATGTTTGTATTACCGTCTACATACACGAGTGTGTCGAATATATGTTTTACCATATGGCATTCTGAACGCATTGTAGCGTATACAGGATCTAATGTGATATCTAAATTCATTTGTACTTGCAACCGGAGTACATCTCTTCTCCCTTCAGATGTCATTTCAACCTTATGACCAAATATTGAATCCACCCAGGAGTGATATTCTCCCTTTACCGATGGAAAATGTGAGCTATAGCGTTCCACAAATATGCTTCCGCTTTTCACATCCCCTTTTTTCGTTATTTCTTTTCCTCTATCTAAAATTAAAGACATCGGGTGCTTTTGAAATATTAATTTAGAACGATTTCCTCTGCCGCGACCTGGAAACCACTTAATCCAATTTAACTCATCTAATTTTTTTATAATTAATTTACTATTACGCTCTGTACAAAATAGTGTTCCAGATATATTTTGCACTGTTACTTCCAGTCGTTCTCCCTCTTTTTTCCCTTTTCCATAA
>NZ_JBEUTW010000538.1:0-3702 GCF_040492675.1 Bacillus sp. AP50 | reverse complement strand
GTATTAAGCTGTACTTTAAATATGTTCACTAATTTTCTTTTTGTTATGTAAAGTATGTAAAAGTGTTAACAATGTAAATGAAATATACATCTTCACAGTCAAAAAAGTTAAAATATTTCGTTTTAAGGATTATAATGGAGGGAGAAACATAAAAGGGAGTGAATGAACTTGAAACAAGAACTTATTGAAAGATTTACGAGATATGTAAAAATTGATACGCAATCAAATGAAGAAAGCCATACAGTACCAACAACACCAGGACAAATTGAGTTTGGTAAGTTATTAGTGGAAGAGCTAAAAGAAATTGGTTTAACAGAAGTAACGATGGATGATAATGGCTATGTAATGGCAACACTTCCAGCTAATACGGACAAGGATGTTCCTGTAATCGGATTTTTAGCCCACTTAGATACGGCAACAGACTTTACAGGGAAAAACGTCAAACCACAAATTCATGAAAATTTTGATGGTAATGCAATTACGTTAAATGAAGAGCTAAATGTTGTGTTAACACCAGAGCAGTTCCCGGAATTACCATCATATAAAGGACATACCATTATTACAACTGATGGTACAACACTTCTAGGAGCAGATGATAAAGCTGGTCTTACAGAAATTATGGTTGCAATGAACCATTTAATACATAATCCGCAAATTAAGCACGGGAAAATAAGAGTAGCATTTACACCGGATGAAGAAATTGGTCGTGGGCCAGCGCATTTTGATGTAGAAGCGTTTGGTGCATCATTCGCTTATACGATGGATGGAGGTCCATTAGGTGGTTTAGAGTATGAAAGTTTTAATGCTGCAGGTGCTAAGTTAACGTTTAACGGAACGAATACACATCCTGGAACAGCGAAAAATAAAATGCGCAATGCTACTAAACTAGCTATGGAGTTTAACGGGTATTTACCAGTAGAAGAGGCGCCAGAATATACAGAAGGCTATGAAGGATTCTATCATTTACTTTCTTTAAATGGTGATGTTGAGCAAAGTAAAGCGTATTATATTATTCGAGACTTTGATCGTGAAAATTTTGAGGCGCGTAAAAATAACGTTAAAAATATTGTGAAGACTATGCAAGAAAAGTATGGCGAAGATGCAGTCGTTTTAGAAATGAATGATCAATACTATAACATGCTTGAAAAAATTGAACCGGTAAGAGAAATTGTTGATATTGCATATGAAGCAATGAAAAGTTTAGACATTGAACCAAATATTCATCCGATTCGCGGAGGCACAGATGGATCACAATTATCATATATGGGATTACCGACGCCGAATATTTTCACTGGTGGTGAAAACTATCACGGTAAATTTGAATATGTTTCGGTAGATACTATGGAAAAAGCCGTTCAAGTTATTGTGGAAATTGCAAGACGTTTTGAGGAGCAAGCTTAAAAAAGAACCAAGTAGTACGAATGTGCTACTTGGTTCTTTTTAATATAGTACTCGCCACAAATAAAAAGTCGCATAAGACTCCCAATTAGCCCAGTTTGCCGCGAAACCTTTTATTTCATTTTTAGTCGGTTTATTTTCGGAACCTGTTATAAATTTAATTGCATTATGCAGACCAACATCATCAATTGGAAAAGCTGAAGGAAATCTTAAACAACGCATTAAAACATAGTTGGCAGTCCATGGTCCTATACCATGGATAGCGGTTAATTGTTTCTCAGCAACCTTTACATCTTGTGTTTGCAGTAAATCCTCTTTTGATAGTTTTCTCTCTGTAATAAGCTTCGCAATACCGATTAAATATTCACATTTTCTAGTCGTCATTTTTAATTGTTGGAGATCTTCTACATGTAGATTTGCAATTGTTTCAGGTAATGGGAATATCCAATGCTTTCTACCGTCCCATTCTACATAACTGCCAAATTGCTCAACTAATCTTCTTTTTAGCGTATAAGCATATGTTAAGTTAATTTGTTGACCGATAATTCCCCAGGAAAGTGCCTCAAATAAGTCTGGAATACCTAAATTACGAAGGCCATAATATTGTTCAATTGGTCCTTGAAGGAGTAAATCATGTTTAGCTAATGTATAAAAGGGAGCTAAATCAGTAGTTAAATCAAACCATTCTTTTACATAGTTAGCTACAGCTTCACGTATCGATTTTTCAGATGTATATGATTCTTCTAAACAACGTATTTGAATATTGCCATCTGTATTCACACTAATTTCAACTAAAGGATTTACATCTTGAACAGGGATAACTTTATAAATTTTGTTATCTTCAATATGAAACATACATTCATTGTTAGAACGTGATAGATAACGTAAATTTTCTTGGAAACAAAATTCTTTTGGAACTGCTATAGATAATGCGCTATTATATTCTGCTGTCATATGAATTCCACCTGTAACTTTTCTAATGTAAGCAATTTTTTCTTCATTTCTAATCCACCCCTAAATCCGGTTAGTTTCCCATTCTTCCCAATAACACGGTGACAAGGAATAGTAATAAGGAGAGGGTTAGCAGCAATAGCAGAAGCAACGGCGCGCACAGCTTTAGGTTTTTGAATTTTTTCAGCAATTTCTGTATAAGAATATGTCTTTCCATAAGGAATTTCACGTACCGTATTCCAAACAGATAATTGAAAATTAGTTCCATAAGCATCGATAGGAAATGTAAAAGTTTCTCGCTTGTTTTCTAAATACTCGATAACTTCTTGCGTATATATTTGCAAGTAATCTGGACTATGAATCAATATATGTTGGGGCAGTTTTTTTCTAGCCCATATATTTAATTCTTCAAAGTTTTCGTCTTGTGATCCAATGAAACATAGTCCATTTTCAGTTGCAGCAATATGAAATCGCCAATTTTTATGTGTAAGTAGCGTCCAATATATATAATTATTTTTGTAGGAATTCATTATCGTATCCCTCTTTCATCTCGTTCTTTTTTCGATATTCAGTAGGAGTAAAGCCGGTTTTCTTTTTAAATAAAGTTGCGAAATACTCTGGGTTTTCTATCCCGACAGCAGTACTAATTTCTTTAATAGATTGATTTGTGTGTAAAAGGTATTTGGTTGCTTTAAGAATCCTGAATTGTTGTATATATTCTATAGGAGTTAGCCCTATTATTCTTTTGAAAGTACGTTGTAAATGAAAAGGGCTACCGTGACACATTCCCGCAAGCATGTCGAGAGTTAAGGATTTGTCATAATGCTTTTCGATATAGTCTTTAATTTGTTCTACCCACTCTTCATTAGGTAAAGTGATCCCATTTGGCTTACAACGTTTGCACGGGCGAAAGTTTTCACTTAATGCTTGCTCTGCATGATGAAAAATTCGTACATTGTTTCTATTTGGTATTCTTGATTTGCATGATGGCCTGCAAAAGATTCCAGTTGATTTCACAGCATAAAAGAATTTGCTATCATAGGAAGAATCGTTATGAATAATTGCTTGCCAATACTCATTTGTTAATGTAACTCTTTCATTGTGCAAAGAACATCACCTCTGAAATTAGTATAACCTGAATAAAGTGCGTATGTATGTATTCATAAATGTAAGAGCAAGATTACAAAGGTGAAAATATCGGATGGCGTTTAGATTATTTTGTTGTTTCGGAAAGAATGAAAGACCAGATAACAGAAGCGAAAATTAATAGTGAAGTGATGGGATCAGACCATTGTCCAGTTGAATTACATATAAATTTCTAAAAAAAGAAGTATCTCCCTAATATTAGGGAGA